>NZ_JBHZBG010000030.1:0-81001 GCF_042754695.1 Nocardia sp. NPDC059195
AGAGCCTTCGGCTCAGCGCTTTCGAGCGCTAACCGGCGACCCGGCCGCGGACCGGCCACTTCGTGGCCGTCCCTCCCCAGGGGTCGGGAGTGCGGTGGTTGGTAGTGCGGTCATGGCGGATTAAGGGCGCGCGCGTGTCCGCGGGCCTGAGGGGCCGCCGGTGCGGGGCTGGTAGTGCGGTCATGGCGGGCTTGGGGTGTGCGGTGTGTTGTCGAAGTGCTGGGTCAGCTGGCTACCGGCGGGTCTTCGGCATCGAGCGCGGCCAGTAAACGGTCACGCAGCGACGGAGGCGGTGCGGTGGGGGTTGCGGACGCGAGTTCGGCGAGCACTTCGCGGGTACAGCGAAGCTCTCGCAGGAACTCGGTACACAGGGTTGGGTCTTCGGTATCGATGATGGTCTGGATCGCGTGATGGTCTTCGTCGTCGATCAATCCGAGCGCGACGGTGTGCGCGAGATCGATCTGGGCTTCGTTCATCTCACGTCACCCCCAAACTTTTCTTCAGTCGTGTCAATCCGTCCCGAATTCGGGACTTAACGGTCGGTAACCCGATGCCGAGGTATTGAGCTACCTCCGCGTAGGTCCGCCCGCCGTAGTAGGCGAGCGAGATCGCCTCGCGTTGGGTCTCGGTGAGGGTCGAGAGCCCGCGCTGGACGGCCTGTTGTTCTAGTCTGCGTTCCACCTCCTCGGTGACCTCGTCGAATTCGTGGCCGAGCACCCGGATCCCGTACGCGACCTCGCGCTGGGTGTGGGCTTGCTCGGCGCGAACCCGGTCGACCGCGCGCCGGTGTGCCAGCGTCATCAGCCAGGTCACCGCCGACCCCTTGGCGGGGTCGAAACTCGTGGCGGTTCGCCATATCTGGAGGTAGACCTCCTGAGTGGTCTCCTCCGCGTACCCGGGATCATGGAGTACCCGCAGTACCAGGCCGAAAACGCGCGCCGATGTTCGGTCGTACAGTTCGGAAAATGCCTGCTGGTCGGACAGACCACATCGTTGCAGCAGTGCAGCTAGCTCGACTCCTTCGGCCGCGCGTGCGGTAACCGCAGAATCCACGCTCGGTGGAAAGGCTTCGCTTCGGAACCCATTCTGTGTCATCGGTCACGAATGTAGCCCGAGGCTATGACCCCCTCGCGGCCGGGGGTGTCTTTATTCGGGTGCCAGCTGTTTGCTAGGGATTCGGCGCGCCGGGGTCAGCGGATTGGAACAGATTTGCCAACCCCGCCAGACGAGGTCCGTGGGGTTCTCAGACGGCCATCCGCCGCCGGTTGCGGCGGGCGTGCATCTCGCGTTCGGTCTCGGACATGCCGCCCCAGATGCCGTAGGGCTCGCTGACTTTGAGGGCGTGGGTGCGGCACTGCATGAGGACGGGGCAGGCCCGGCAGATCTCCTTGGCGCGCATCTCGCGTGCCGTGCGGGCGCGGCCGCGTTCGCCGTCGGGGTGGAAGAAGACCGCGGAGTCCTGACCGCGGCACGAGCCGCGCATCTGCCAGTCCCAGACATCGGCGTTCGGTCCGGGGAGGTGGGTGGGCATGGGCATGTGAACTCCTTGTGGCGCGAGCTCGTCAGCGTTGTCGAGCGAGTGGTGCGGCAGGTCAACGCGGCACCCGATGATGGGTGGCCGGCTCGACGGTGCCTGACGGTGCCGCTCGGAGGTCGCTGCGATTTCGCGCGGCGCCAACCGTGGCGATGAGCTACGTTAGGTGCAGGCGGGAAATTCCGTCAATAGTTCGGCGCATGAGTTCAGTAAATCTGCGGCGCTGAAATTTAACCTCCTCACTATTTACATTCCACACCCGATCCCTCCATACTGTTTGGTTGGCTATGGATCGGGCGTCTCTCCGTCTCTCGGGCTGCCTCGGTTGTCCCAGGTCGCGCCGGTAGGGGCCCGGTTCGTGCCGGCGACGCTCCTGGTGAGCGGGTGTGATGGATCACAAGGGGCCTCGCGGGCTGACTCCGTAAAGATGGCGTAAACGGGGCGCGAAGGTTAATTGCGCGCAACGCATGTGAATTCGAGACTTTGCGGTAGCGGCATCGGGGAGCGGAGATTTACCTGATGGCAACATCGGCGCTCGAGAGAAATGCTGATTGTTTGCTGAATAGGCGTTCCTTGGTCATAACACGCGAACCGTCCAGGGCTGGTCGCGGCTAGAGTCTCGGCGTGCAGACAAAGGCCTCACCCGCGGATATCGGTTCCGAAATACTCGTTTCGACTGCCTTCGGCACCACTCCGGGCTTGGCCGCTACGGAGTTGCCGGAGCCTGCGGACCCCTTGTCGCGGTGGTACCGCGCGGTCGCGCTCGGCGGGCAGGGCCGCTACGCCGCCGCCCGTGCTGACCTGCTGATATCAGCCCGGACTACGACAGATCCCGGCCTGCGATCCCTCGTCGAGAGCACCCGGGGATCACTGCTACGCCAGCTCGGCGGCCACGCGGCGGCGGCAGCGTTCGACGGCCGCGCCGCGACGATCGGATTCGGCGCCACGGGTGCGGCCCGCGCCGAGGCGCTCGCCGACGCGTATACGGGTCTAGCCGCCGACGCGCTCGGCGTCGGCCGACTCGGCCTGGCGCACAAGCTGCTCGGCCGCGTGCGACCACTGCTCGCCGAGGCGCCCCCGCGAGCGGAGGTGCGCTGGCATTGGGTGCGCGCCGAGACCGCGCTCGCCGGCGGGGAAGCAGGCCGAGCGCTGCGCGACGCGGTCGCGGCTGTCGACCTCGCCGCGGCGCTGCCGTCGGTACGCCACCAGGTGAAATCGGCACTGCTCGTCGCGGCCGCGACCGCCGCGACCGGCGACCTCGCCGAGTCCGCGGAACTGGCCGGCCGGGTCGACGCGCGCTGCCGCGAAAACGGCCTTCTCCCACTGCGCTGGGCCACCGCGATGCTGCGCTCGGGAGTCGCCGAACCGGCGCAAGCGCGCGCCGCGGCGGACGAAGCCGCAGATCATGGCGCCCGTCTACGGGCCTGGGGTGGCGACATCGCCCCGCTCGGTGCGTGATTCGCTGCGGATGATCTTCCTGAGAGCTCGGTTAGAAGCGACCACGCCCGCTGGCGGCCGATCCGGGGGTCGCTATTGTTAGTCCGTTCCGCCTTTTCGGTGGAAGCTCGGTCACATTCGACCGCGCCACTCGTAACGCCAGGAAAATCTCTGACGATGACGCATATGGGCGAAGAGTTGGACCTCGCCGTCGCTGCGGCTGCGCAGGGCGACAGGACCGCTTTAGCTCGGGTATTGGAACTGGTCCGTCCCTTGGTGGTTCGCTACTGCAGGGCACGGATCGGAGCCGCGGAGCGCGGACAGCTCTCCGCGGACGATGTTGCGCAAGAGGTCTGTATGGCTGTGATGACCGCCCTGCCCCGCTATCAGGACCAGGGTCGGCCCTTCATGGCCTTCGTGTATGGAATCGCTTCGCACAAGGTCGCCGACGCCCATCGCAACGCCGCCCGTAACAAGGCGGAGGCGATGGCCGAAGTACCAGATGTCATATCCACCGACCACGGACCGGAACAGCGGGCTCTCGACTCGGAGACGAGCAGGCAGATGAACACTCTGCTGGCAACGCTCCCCGAGAAGCATCGAGAAATCCTGATCCTGCGCTTGGTCATGGGTCTGTCAGCAGAGGAAACCGCAGTCGCCGTGGGCAGCACGGCGGGGGCGATACGGGTTGCCCAGCACAGGGCGCTCGCGAAACTGAAGTCACAAGTGGCGAGGGCAGGTGAAATGTATGGCTAGGGATGGCGAGCGCGGTCTAGGCGACCGGAAAGTTTGGCAGCGCGGATCGCACGACAGCGGTCCCTACGCCGCCGAGGACGCCGGTGACTCCGGACCGGTCGACATCGCGGCGGTGCGCAGCGATGACGCGCTGATCGACGCGATCTCCAGCGATGGTCCGGTGCGTACCGACAGTCCCGAAGAGTTCCAGCTGGCGTCGTTACTCGCGGATTGGCGGGCCGACCTACTGGCCGAGCCGATGCCCGCGGGCCCTGATCTGGACACCGTGTTCGCGGCGGTCAATCAGGAGATCGGCGCGCGGCAGGTTCGAGTCGGAGCTTCCTCGCGCGGACGTCTACGGCTGGTCCGCCCGATTTTCGGGGCAGCAGCGGCACTGTCGCTGGTGTTCGGCGGTATTACGGCCTTCGCGTACAGCGCGGCTCCCGGCGATCCGCTGTGGCGGGTCAAGGAGGTCGTGTTCAGCGAGCAGGCGCAGTCCACCGTCGTACAGTACGCCGACGAAGATCTGCTGGCCGCCCAGAACCTGCTCACCTCGGGCAATCCGGAACAGGCGAAGGCCAGGCTGGAACAGGCTTCGGCCAACGCGGGCCAAGTCGACGACAAGGGCAAGCGCGAGGATCTGATCGCGCGCTGGAACCTGCTTCGTGATCAGCTGCTGAAGGTCGCGCCGGAGATCGGCGCGCAGTTGCCGCCGGCCACGTCCGAGCCGGGCAAGCCGACTTCCGCGGTGCAGGTCCCCCCGACGACGAACCCGGGCACCACCGCTCCGGTGGCACCGACAGCTCCCGGCCAGAGCACCACCGATCCGTCCACCCAGCCGCCGGTCATCATGCAGACGCCAGGTCCGGAGACCAAGCCGGTGGTTCCGCCGGTCGAGCCGACGCAACCGCCGGTGACCACCCCGCCGCCGGTGACCCCGCCGCCGGTCACTGTCGATCCGACCACACCGCCGACAACCATCGTCGAACCACCGCCGGTGGTGACCGTGCCGACGGTGGTCCCGACGGTTGTCCCCACGTCGGCGACGCTGCCCCCGACGGTGCCCCCCACCTTGCAGTTGCCGCCCGCGGTGACGATCCTGCCCGCGCCGCCGATCGTGCCGTCTTCCTGAGTAAGCATTTCTGCGCAACGATGAATTGAACCAACGACGAAGGCCCCGAACAGGTTCGGGGCCTTCGTCGTTGTTCGGGGGCGTTTTCCGGTGCGGGCCCGCGTCATCCCCCGCGCACGCGTGACCGGAGCGGGGGGAGCGGGCCTCGCGACAGGCTCAGCTGTGCTGAGTCGCCGCCAGAGCTCAGTTGTCGAACCCGTCGAACCCGTCGCCGTGGAACGCCTCGTTCATCGACGCGTCCGCGTAACCGCGGCAGTAGTCCCACGTGACGTAAGCCTCGGGGGTGGGATCGTAGGCGGGTTCATGTGGACGGACGGTGCCGTCGACGAGTAGCTGCAGCAGGTTTGCCCGCAGCATGTCCCAGTCGTGGTAGTGATCTTGCCGACAATCCTCACAGCTGACGACCAGGCCGCGAATGCCGCGGTGGGCCAGCAGGGCTTCGTATACGGCGAGGTCTGCGAGATCTTCCTCGACCGCTAGGCGCTCATGAGGATCCAACGGCTCACCGGGCTCGATCGCATCGAGCGCGGCAGACGGGTCGGAGGGGTCTCCGGCGAAGGGATCCGGCGGCAGGCCAGGTGGTAGATGGTCACGCACATCCCCACGGTACGCAGTACTTGGTGCATCGCGCCAGCGATGCACCGGGCAAGTTTTGCGGAAGGGCTCACTTCACAGGCGTGTCCGGGCGCCGGATACCATGGAATGCAGGCGTCGGCGACTTTGTTCTTGTCGACCATCCGAAAGCTTTTTCCGCTCGAGCACCGTCGCACTGTGTCCAGTCGCGTCGGTTGCTATGACGACCAGGAGGGGTCGATCCGAATGAGTAATCCCGTGTCGGGCGAACGAATCGCGGTGCGCCCTCCTACGGGGGGCGACGATCCGACCAAGATCGCCATGCTCGGCCTCACGTTCGACGACGTGCTGTTGCTGCCTGCGGCCTCGGATCTCATCCCCAGCTCGGTCGAGACATCCAGTCGGCTGACCAGGGAAATCACCCTGCGCACGCCGCTGGTGAGCTCGGCCATGGACACCGTCACCGAGGCGCGCATGGCCATCGCCATGGCGCGTGCCGGCGGTATGGGCGTGCTGCACCGCAACCTATCGGCCGCCGATCAGGCCGCCCAGGTGGAGACGGTGAAGCGCTCCGAGGCGGGCATGGTGACCGATCCGGTCACCTGTCGTCCCACCGACACTCTCGCCGAGGTCGACGCCATGTGCGCGCGCTTCCGCATCTCGGGTCTGCCGGTGGTGGACGAGACCGGTGCGCTGGTCGGCATCATCACCAACCGCGACATGCGCTTCGAGGTCGATCAGGATCGCCGCGTGGACGAGGTGATGACCAAGGCGCCGCTGATCACCGCGCGTGAGGGTGTCACCGCCGAGGCCGCGCTGGGTCTGCTGCGCCGCCACAAGATCGAGAAGCTGCCGATCGTCGACGGCAACGGCCGCCTGCGCGGGCTGATCACGGTCAAGGACTTCGTCAAGACCGATCAGTACCCCAACGCCACCAAGGACCGCGACGGCCGCCTGCTGCTCGGTGCCGCGATCGGTGTCGGCGAGGATTCCTGGTCGCGTGCCATGACGCTGGCCGACGCCGGGGTCGATGTGCTGGTTGTCGACACCGCGCACGGCCACCAGGCGCAGGTGCTGCAGATGGTCGCCAAGGTCAAGGCCGAGGTCGGTGACCGGATCCAGATCGTCGGCGGCAACGTCGCCACGCGTGCTGGTGCCGCTGCGCTCATCGAGGCGGGCGTCGACGCGGTGAAGGTGGGTGTCGGCCCCGGCTCCATCTGCACCACCCGCGTGGTCGCCGGTGTCGGCGCGCCGCAGATCACCGCGATCCTCGAAGCCGTCGCCGCCTGCAAGGCCGCCGGTGTGCCGGTGATCGCCGACGGTGGCGTGCAGTACTCCGGCGACGTCGCCAAGGCCATCGCCGCAGGCGCGTCCACCGTGATGCTCGGCTCGCTGCTCGCGGGTACGGCCGAGTCGCCCGGTGAGCTGATCCTGGTCAACGGCAAGCAGTTCAAGAGCTACCGCGGCATGGGCTCCCTCGGTGCCATGCAGGGCCGCGGCCAGGCCAAGTCGTACTCCAAGGACCGCTACTTCCAGGACGACGTGCTCGCCGAGGACAAGCTCGTCCCCGAGGGCATCGAAGGCCGTGTCCCGTTCCGTGGCCCGGTCAACCAGGTGATCCACCAGCTCGTGGGCGGCCTGCGCGCCGCGATGGGCTACACCGGTTCGCAGAACATCGAGCACCTCCAGGGCGCGCAGTTCGTGCAGATCACCGCGGCGGGTCTCAAGGAGAGTCACCCGCACGACATCACGATGACCGTCGAGGCCCCGAACTACACCGGGCGCGGCTGAGTACAATAGATGCGTTTGTGCGCCGGGAGGTACGCTCCCGGCGCACAGCCATGCAGACCGTCAGGTCTGCGAAAACGCGCGCACACGCGCGCCCGAACACAGGGAGCAACTGTGCGTGACATGGTCGAAATCGGTATGGGGCGGGTCGCCCGTCGGACCTATGAGCTCGACGACGTCGATATCGTGCCCTCGCGGCGGACGCGTTCGTCGAAGCTGGTCTCGTTGGCTTGGCAGCTCGACGCCTACCGTTTCGAGATCCCGGTGCTCGCGCACCCCACCGACGCGCTGGTCTCGCCCGAGTTCGCGATCGAGCTGGGTCGCCAGGGTGGCCTCGGTGTGATCAACGGCGAGGGCCTCTGGGCGCGCCACGCCGACGTGCAGGCCAAGATCGACCAGCTGCTGGATCTGGTCGACAAGGGGGGTTACGAAAAGGCCATCTCGCTGCTGCAGGAACTGCACGCCGCGCCGATGCAGCCCGATCTGCTGGCCGCCGCCGTCGCGCAGGTCCGTGCGGCCGGGGTGACCACCTCGGTGCGCGTGAGCCCGCAGAACGCCCGTGCGCTGACCCCCGCGCTGGTCCAGGCAGGCGTCGACCTGCTGGTCGTGCACGGCACCATTATCTCCGCCGAGCACGTCGGTGGCGACGAGCCGCTCAACCTCAAGACCTTCATCGCCGAGCTGGATGTGCCGGTCGTGGCCGGTGGCGTGAGCGATCACCGCACCGCCCTGCACCTGATGCGCACCGGTGCGGCGGGCGTCATCGTGGGCTACGGCTCGTTCCCCGGCGCCACCACCACCGGCGAGGTGCTCGGCATCGGTGTCCCGATGGCGACCGCGATCGCCGATGCCGCCGCGGCCCGTCGCGATTACCTCGACGAGACCGGCGGCCGCTACGTGCACGTCATCGCCGATGGTGACGTGGCCACCTCGGGTCAGCTGGCCAAAGCCATCGCCTGTGGCGCCGACGCCGTGATGCTCGGTGTGCCGCTGTCGGCGTCGGCCGAGGCGCCCGGTCGCGGCTGGTACTGGCCCTCGGCCACCGCGCACCCCTCGGTGCCGCGCGGTTCGTTCCTGCCGGTCGACGAGGCCTGGCTCGACGGCCCCGACGGCGCGGTGACCCGCCCGAGCCTCGAGCGCGTGCTCTACGGCCCCTCCGACGACCCGTTCGGCTCGCTGAACCTGGTCGGTGGCCTGCGTCGGTCGATGGCCAAGGCCGGCTACTCCGACCTCAAGGAATTCCAGAAGGTCGGGCTGAGCGTCCGCTAACGCACGTGGGTCAGTGAGACCCGATCCCTCAGGAACCGGGAGATCGCGGTATTGACCGGTTCCGGGTGGGTCATCGTGACGGCCAGGCGGGCGCCATCGATCTCCACGAAGGTGGAGGCGGTGAGCCCGTCGGCCAGCGTGCGGGCCCGATCGCCCGCGATACCGCTGCGCGTGGCGTGGATGATCAGTGCCGGGCAGGTGATCTCGCGTAGTCGGTCGAGTACCGAATCGCGCCCGAGCAGGCAGCCGACGGCAGCGTCGAGCCCGCTGTGGGCGTCGCCGACCCAGCGCCGGGTCCAGATGTCTCGGTACCAGGTGTCGTCGCCGATGAGCCAGTCGGCCAGGCGGCCCGCGGCTTCCTCACGAGAGCTGCGGTCGTGCCACTCGTCGAGGAACCGCTGGGTGGCGGTGGACTGGTCAAGGGTCGGCCCGTGCGCCTCGGTACTGATCAAGATCAGCGCGGCGACCCGTTCCGGCGCGACCAGCGCGGTCCGCAATGCGGTGAAGCCCCCTTGCGCCGTCCCGCCGACGATGGCGCGTTCGGCGCCGATCGAGTCGAGCACGGTCAGCGCGTCGCGCGCCGCTGTCCAGTAGGTGAAGGGCAATCGCTGGTCTTTGGTGCGGCCGTGACCGCGCGCGTCCCAGGCGACGATCCGGAATTCGGGGGAGAGTGCGGCCTGCTGCGAGGCGAACATCGTGCGATCCATGAAGAATTCGTGGGCCAGCAACACCACCGGACCCGTGCCACCGCTGTCCTCGTAGTAGATGTCGGCATCGATCGCGCGGGCGAATGGCACGAGCACGAGGATAGCCAGAGCCACCGCGCCACGCCCAACAATGGGGGCGCGTCGTGCACAGTCACTACGGCGAGTCCGGGCTCCGGCGATGCCCGCTGCTTGCTCGTCTCACCCCGTCACTAAACTGTGGCGGTGGCAGATACTCAGAGACCGGTCCTCGTCGTCGACTTCGGCGCGCAGTACGCCCAGCTGATCGCCCGACGGGTGCGTGAGGCGCGGGTGTTCTCCGAGGTGATCCCCCACACGATGACAGTGGAAGAGATCGCCGACAAGCAGCCGCTGGCCGTGATCCTGTCCGGTGGTCCGTCGAGCGTGTATGCCGAGGGCGCACCGCAACTCGACGCGCGGCTGTTCGATCTCGGTGTGCCCGTGTTCGGCATCTGCTACGGCTTCCAGGCGATGGCGCAGGCGCTCGGCGGCACGGTGTCGCACACCGGCACCCGCGAATACGGCCGCACCGAACTGAACATCGACGGCGGTGTGCTGCACGGCGGCCTGCCGACCATTCAGCCGGTGTGGATGTCGCACGGTGACGCGGTGACCGACGCCCCTGCGGGCTTCGAGGTCACCGGTACCACCGCGGGCGCCCCCGTCGCCGCGTTCGAGGATCGCGCGCGTCGGCTGGCCGGTGTGCAGTACCACCCCGAGGTGCTGCACTCCCCGCACGGCCAGCAGGTGCTCAGCCGCTTCCTGCACGAGCTGGCGGGCATCCCCGCGCAGTGGACCCCGGCCAATATCGCCGGGTCGCTGATCGAGAGTGTGCGCGAGCAGATCGGTGACGGCCACGCCATCTGTGGGCTGTCCGGTGGTGTCGACTCCGCCGTGGCCGCCGCGCTGGTGCAGCGCGCGATCGGTGACCGGCTCACCTGTGTGTTCGTCGACCACGGTCTGCTGCGGGCCGGTGAACGCGAGCAGGTCCAGCAGGACTTCGTCGCCGCGACCGGGGCCAAGCTGGTAACCGTCGACGCGGTGGACAAGTTCCTCGGTGAGCTGAAGGGCGTCTCCGATCCCGAGGAGAAGCGCAAGATCATCGGCCGCGAATTCATCCGCTCCTTCGAGGACGCGGTGGCGGGCATCGTCACCGAAGAGGGTGCGGCCGAAGGCAGTGCCCCGAAGGTCGAATTCCTGGTCCAGGGCACCCTGTACCCGGACGTCGTCGAATCCGGCGGCGGCACCGGCACCGCGAACATCAAGAGCCACCACAATGTCGGTGGCCTGCCCGACGACCTCGAGTTCGACCTGGTCGAGCCACTGCGCCTGCTGTTCAAGGACGAGGTCCGCGCGGTCGGCCGCGAACTGGGCCTGCCCGAGGAAATCGTTGCCCGCCAGCCCTTCCCCGGCCCCGGCCTCGCCATCCGCATCGTCGGCGAGGTGACCGCCGACCGGCTCGAACTGCTCCGCCAGGCCGACGCCATCGCTCGCGAAGAGCTCACCGCGGCCGGTCTGGACAAGCAGATCTGGCAGTGCCCGGTCGTGCTGCTGGCCGACGTGCGCTCGGTCGGTGTGCAGGGTGACGGCCGCACCTACGGTCACCCGATCGTGCTGCGTCCGGTGTCGAGCGAGGACGCGATGACCGCGGACTGGACCCGGCTGCCCTACGACGTGCTGGAACGGATCTCGACGCGCATCACCAATGAGGTGGCCGACGTCAACCGCGTGGTCCTCGACGTGACGAGCAAGCCGCCGGGCACCATCGAGTGGGAGTGAATTAAGCCGGCCGTGGCGGTTGCGCCACCTGGGTGAGCAGGAGCCTGCCCAGGAGGAAGCCGCCGGTGTGCGGTCGGTGGGTGGCCGGCGACAGGACCTTCGCCAGTGGGGTTTCCGGTTGCTGATCGGATTTGTCCATTGCCCTTGTCTCTCAACTGGTCCCGTATACAGCAATGGCCCGTCACGGTGACGGGCCATTGCTGGTTTCTGGGGGTTGTCCTTCGGTCAGTGGTGTTTACGGCTGGGGGTCAAAGTGAGCAACAGGCCGATGACGATGGCCGCGATCACCACGCCCCAGCCGATGGGCAGGATCCCGCCGCCGTCGGGGGTCGGTGCGCCGAGCAGTGCCCAGACGCTCACCGCGAGCGCGATCAGGCCGATGGTCAGCAGGGAGAAGGCCGGTCGGCGCCTGGTCTCGACGTTGTTCTGCTCAGCCACGGGTCACCTCCACGTCGCCGACGTGCATCTTGATCTTCAGGTCGAGCACCGGTGCACCGGGGGTGTCCGGTCCGCTCAGTCCTTCCGTGCAGGTCGAATCGGCTACTCGGATGTCACATGTCGTATTCACTGTCATCCCTTCGGGCAGTTGCACTTTCGCGTCACCGATATTCACCGCGACCTCGACGCTGCGGGACTCGGTGAGGGTCAGGCCACGCAGATCCAGCGTGCCCGAACCGATGTCGAGGGCGTAGCGCGGCTGCAGTTCGGTCACCGAGGTCGGTGCCCAGACGCGGTCGCCGACGGCGCCGGTGTTCTCGAAGTCGATCGGCCCGATCAGCGAGGCCAGCACCACGAATCCGGCCAGCGGGGCGGTGAGTACCAGCAGTCCGTATCCGCGCCGCAGGAACGCGCCAGCGACGAGGCCGAGGCCGACCACGGCGAGTGCGAAGGCGGCGATTCGCGCGGGGGTCATCCATTCGACGCCCGATGCCGCTGCGGCGCCTGCCAGCGCCGCGGCGAGGATCGCCAGGCCGATGGTGACCGGAGTCAGCCGGGAGCGTGGACGTTTCGGTGCGGGCTGTGGTGGCGCAACGGGCGCGTAGTGGGGTGCCGCTTCCGGGAGTTCCCAGGCCAGCGGTGCGACGGCGAGCGGGTCCCAGCCGTTGGGCACCTGCGCGTTGATTCGAGGGGGTTCCGGTGCGGTAGAGATAGTTCCGGGGAGGCTCTTGTGCAGAACCGCACTGGTGCCGGTCTCCTCGGCCTCAGACAGCGGGCTGTCCGTACGTTTGCCGAGATCGATGGGCGCGACCTCATCATCAACCGGACGAACCGGATCCGCGGTCGGCTCACTCGGGACCGTGGCGGCTTGCGGTGTGTCCGAAGCCGACGTGTCCGCCCCGTCGGTGAGTGCCGAATCAGGCTTGCTGGATTCTGCCGGTGTCACTGTGATCCGAGCGGTGTCGACCGTATCCGAAGTGGTGTCACCTGTTTCGTCGATGTCCTTGTGCAGGACGACCGTCTCGGCCGTGTCGACACGCAGCAGTGGGGTGGATTCGGCTGTGGCCGTGTGGTTTTCCGCACGGGCGGGCGCCGGATCGGGTACGTAGGCGTCGGGGAGTTTGGTGTAGGGCGTGTACATCCCCGTCGTCGGCATCTCCGGGTTGAACGGATAGCCGCGCACCGGTCCACCGGTCGGGTAACCCGCACCCGGATAGCCCGTCGTGCCGAGCGGCGCGCGGTAGGCATCGAACCCCGCCGGCAGCTCGGGATGACGCAGGTACAGCATCCACCAGCCTGCGAGCATCAGCCCCAGGCTCACGACCCCGCCCCCGCCCATCCCCAGACCGATCGGCCCCATGGCCGACACGGCGATAGCCAGCGCGACGATCAACACGATCGTCTTGGTCTGCGAATGCGACCCCCGATCGTGCGCCGACAAGGCCTGCGCCGCCGACACCTCGTTCCCCGCCGACCCCAGCACCAGCCAGCCCAGCAGGTACAGCATGATCCCGGCCCCGCCGAAGATCGTCGACACCACGAAGGCCACCCGAACGAGCACCGGATCCACCCCATACCGCAACCCGAACCCCGCCGCCACACCGGCGATCGGCCCCTGCCGAGGCAGCCGGACGGGCCGCGTCTGCCACATCTGGTGAACCTGGTCGGCGAAGCTCGTTCTGCTCATGCCATCCATGGTGTGCCGAGCCACCCCTTTCGCACATCGGGGGTAACCCTGAGAATTTCCCGGGTTCAGGGGCAGGGGGAGTGGTAGGGGACGTTCGCGATGTGACCGCGCCAGATGGCTTCGGTGAGTGGGCCGGTGGACGCGCAGATCCGGGTGGCGACAGTCTCGGCGTCGAGGTCCCACACGCCGAGCTGGCCGTTGTCGGTGACGATCATGAGCTGTTCGCCACGGGGGTGCATGGTCACCTGTCGGTCGCGACCGTCGGCGGGGCCGAGCGGACCGCTGTACTTGCGCGGTGCGTGCGGGTCGTCGAGATTCCACACCCCGGTCGTGCCGTCGTCGCTCGACACGGCCAGCTCGGTGCCGTCCGCCGACGCGGATACCCAGCTGATCGGCCCGATTTCGGTGCGGACAGCGTCGATGAGCGGGGTGAACGTCTCGGGTGCGTCGGCATCCCACAGGCCGAAGCGATCGGCCTTGGTGACGGCGAGGGTCCGGTTGTCGGGCAGGAACTGAGACGGCTGTAAGACGGTGTTGAGTTCTACGTCGGTTTCGGCGATCAATCGTGGGTGCGCCGGGTCGTCCAGATTCCAGATCTGGCGGGTGTAATGCTGCTCCCAGTCGCCACGGTGGTCGACGAGCATCACTTCGACCAGGCTACCGTCGAAGCTGAAGCTGCCACCGACGACCTTTCCGGAAGTCGCGGTGATCGGCGACCCGAGGGGCTTCGGCGCGACGCGGTCGGCGACGTCCCACATCTGGACCGAGTCCGGGAAGGTCAGCAGCATCCGGTTGCCTTTGACAGTCGAGCTCTCGGCCTCGCCGGTCGGCCAGCTGGGCAGTGGTCGTGGATGACGTGGATCGTCGAGGTCGAAGACGATCCGCCGCTTGCCGCCCATATCGTGCAGGCTCAGTGTGCGTCCGTCCGGACTCAGGACAGGGTTCGACAGCGCCAGTACGTTCGGGATCGTGGTCAGCCGGGTCGGGCGACGCGGATCGGTAGTGTCCCAGACCCCCACGTCGCCGGTCCTGGTCACCATGGCCATCCGATCTCCCGCTCGATCGAACACCGGACCCGACGGCATCCTGGGAATCACGTCGATCGTCGACCGGGGCAGCGTCCAGGTGCGTAGCAGGCCGTCGTGCCCCGCGCTGATGAGTACCGGTTCGCCGGGGAGGAAGAGCATCGACGTCGGTCCGCCGCTGCACAGGGAGGCGCGAGCCTGTGGGCAGGCGGCCGGGCTGACCGACAGGGCGGGGCCCGCTTGCACGGGTTGGGCCGGGTCGCTGATGTTCCACAGTCGTGCGGCCTCGTCGGAGCCGGTGGCGAGAAGGTTTCCGTCCTGGTGAAAAGTGATCGAGGCCAGCACGTCGTTGTCGACGCGAGTCGAGGCACCGAAGGTGCGGGGGCGGCGCGGATCGGTGATGTCCCAGAGTTCGAACTGACTCGACGGTGCGCTGCTGGTGCCCTTCGCGCCGTGTGTGCCGATCGCCAGGCGGGTGCCGTCGGGACTGAGGGTGACCTCTTGGAGGAAGTCGCCGGCCATCGTCGAGATCGGCGGTCCGAGGGGACGCGCTGTGGCGGTGTCCCACAGCTGCACGGTATCGGGGACGCCGGTGTCGAAGGTGACGGAGCCGACCGCGAGCACCGTGCCGCCGGGGCCGAATTCGACGGAGTGGTGATCACCGGCGAGTGGACGGGAGACGGTGCGCGACGGCCGTGACCGATCGCGGATGTCCCAGAGAGTGAGCGTCGATGCCTCGACCTCGGCGAGTCGGGTTCCGCTCGAATCGATGGCGATCGTGTCGGCACGGAGGGTATCGAGAGTGTGGATCAGGCGCGGCGACTCGGGGTCGGCGAGATCCCACAGCTGGGTGCCGGCATCGCCGAGGGTGACCGCGTCGGTGCTGCCCGGGATGAAATCGAGCTGGTGGGTTCTCGTGCCGAGCGAGGTGGTGAGTCGGCGCGGTCGCGCGGGATCGCGCAGATCCCAGAAGGCGGTGTCGCCTACGTAGTCGATCGAGACCAGTAGTGCGTCGGCCGGGCGATATGCCAGCACGGAGATGCCCCGCTCGTGGGCGGGCACGGTGACGGCCAGTGGTGCGTCCTGGCTGTTCAGCAGCTGGGTGCGCGTCGCGTCGTCGGGCCGGATTCGGTACGCGGCCAACAGGAACTGGGCCGAGATCGATGGGTCGCTGCTCCGGGTCCGGCTGGCGGCGGCCACGAGTTCGGCGTAGTCGCGGTCCAGTGCGCGCTGATCGGCGAGCCGGGTGCGGTCGATGGCGATCACGCCGGTGGCAAGCAGCGCGAGCACCACCACGATCGCCCCGATCCGCCATCGCCCACCGATCCGGACGGCTCGCCGTGAGGCCTTGAGGAAGGCACGCACACGCGGACCGATCGGGGCACCTCCGGTGTGCTCGCTCGCACTGTCGAGCCGGGTGCCGCGATACAGCAGTGCCGAATCATGGCCCGCTGCTTCCCATTCGGCCGCATCGTGCTCGAGCCGCTGTCGGACCTGGTGTCCGACTCGGTCGGTGTCGATCCAGCCGCGCAACCGGGGCCATGCGGTCAGCACGATCTCGTGGGAGAACTGCACCGAGCCCGCGTCGAGAGCGATCAATCTGCTGGCCGCGAGCACTTCCAGCGCTTCCGCTGTGGCGTCGGGGTCGCCGCTGCGGGCGAGTAATTCGGCGCGGTCGACGGTCCGTCTCGTATCGCGTCCATCCTGTCCGACCGTGACGAGCGAGCCGAGCAACTCCTGCGCGGCGCCCTGCTGCGCCGCGGTGAGCTCGCTCCAGGCCAGTTCGGCGGTCTCGGCGACCGACCCAGCGACTCCGCCGGTCTTGCGGTAACCGGCGACCGTGAGTTTGCGGCCTTCGCGTTGCTGCCAGGTCGCGGACATCACGTGGGACAGCAGTGGCAGCGCGCCGGGGTCGTAGCCGTCGGTGCTGAGGTGCCCGCCGAGCCCGCGCAGTTCGGTGAGTACCAGCTCTTCCAGGCCTGGTTCGAGGGTGAGTCCGGCGGCGGCCGCTGGGCCGGTGATCGCGTGCGACACCTCGTCCATGGACATCGCGCCGAGTAGGTAATTGGTGCGCTGCAAGCTGTTCCGCAATATCGGGTAGTGCAGGCATTGTTCGTAGAAGTCGGCGCGCAGCGCCAGCACGACCGTCAGCGAATCGGGTAGGCCTGCGAGCGCCGCCAGGAACGCCACCCGTTCGGCCTCGTCCTGACACAGGGTGAACAGTTCCTCGAACTGGTCGACGATCAGGACCCGCGGTTCATCGGTCAGCGTCGCGGCGAGTCCGGCGGTCGGCGTCGCACCCGGCGTCATGGTGGCGGCGGGCAGGTCGATCGCCGGTCGCAGGCCCGCCGCCAGCAGCGAGGACTTGCCCGCGCCCGAGGCGCCGATCAGTACGACGATGCCGGTGGTGGCGCGGACCAGTTCGACGAATTCGGTGGTGGCCTGCTCGCGTCCGAAGAACATGGTGTGCTCCTCGGGTAGGTAGGCGCGCAGGCCGGGGTAGGGGCAGGTCTCGCCGTCGCCCGCGGCCGCTGTCCAGGTGACCGACTCCTGCCACAGCCGTCGCCATTCGTGCGGGTCGGCCAGTGTGCGTGGAAGATCGCGCTGGGCCTTCTCGGTCATCTCGACGAGCGTGAGGACCACCGGCAGCAGCGATTCGAAGCGAGCGGGCACATTGCGCCCGGCCTTCCAATCGCTGATCCGCTGCGGTGACGGGGTGCCCGCCTGCGCGCCGCGCATTCGTCGTTCGGTGGCCGTGGCGACCCGGCGCAATGTCGGATTGCCCGCTGCGGCATAGAGTTCGGCGAATCGCTTGGCGAAATGCGCTCGCGGCGAAGAACTCTGCGTATCACTGATGGTCAATGAACCCCCCGTTCGATGAAAACGACCGAGGGTCATGATATTCGGCTGGACCGGGACCCGGCGAGTTGCCGGGTCCCGGGTCGGCTCACAGGAACATGGTGTCGCCGAAGACCGAGTTCGTGGCGCTCACCTGTCCGGTGCTCGCGGTGACTGTCGCCCACGAATAGACATTGAGCGGCCCACCGCAGTTGCCCACCATCAGATGGAAGTCACGGTTCACCAGATAGGTGGTGCCCGCACCGAGGGACATCGATCCCACATCGATCTTCTTGATCTCGCCCGGCGCGAGCGACAGGCTCAGATCCATGCCGGCCGTGATCGACGGACCGATATCGACGGACGCGTCGGGACCGGAGGAGCCGAACCCGATGCTCGCCCCCGCGCTCGCCGAGATGCCGCCGTTGAACCCGACCGACAGGGTCAGGTCCACCGCGCAGGCGACGAGATAGCCGGAGGTGATGTCGCCGGTCGCACCGAGCGGTGCGGTGACGTAGGCGGTGTTGTCGAGGAACACCTCGCGATTGGTCGGCATCGCGTTGAGCGGGGGGACCAGCCGGTAGGACTCCTCGGTATGGCCGAGGGTGAGTTCGAAGCCGGCCGGCCCGTGATAGGTCGTCTCGTGTGGTGCCATCGGCGTCGCCGAAGCGATCGGTGTCATCCCGATGGTGCTCAGTCCGATAGCGGCGGCACCCAGCACGGTGGTGATGATGTTCACGTCGTTCCTCCCCTGAAGCGGAGGCCGTCATTCCGGCCTGCCATCAACGTAGGAAAGCCTCGGCGGCCGGGCTTTCGGAGCGTCTGCGCATCGGCTTAAAGGGCCTGTTGAGGACCCTGTGGCCGGGTTTCCGGTCCGGCGTCCGGCGCCGCCGGATCGGCCCGTTACCGGATCCGACATACCCCCAGGTAGAGCCCTATTTCTGTCCGGACCGGACAGGCTGCCGCCCAGGTCAGCGCCGGATCGCCGACATCGGGGACGAGATCAGGGACTTTCCTGATGTCGGCACCCCCTCCCGCGTGCCACTATCGAGAGCATGGATCCGTCTGTTCCCGCCCGCACTGCCGCCCAGGGGTCCGCCGCCCCACCCGGGCCCGGCGCCGCCGCCGGGAACAACGCCACCCACTACCCGGTCGGCCCGCCCGCGGGCGGCACCGGCAACAGCTCTGTGCCCGGTAATGGTGCCGCGGGCTGGGGCGGCAGCGGAGCGAGCTCCGCGCCCGGTCATCAGCCGGGGATCAGCACGCCCGCTGTCGGTCGTGCGCCGATGCCCGCGAACGGTTTCCGACCGGGTGATTCGGCAGGGCCTTCCGAGGGGCCGGGTGCCGCGGCGAATCCGCGGTTCGGCGGGCATCGACTGCGCGGTCCGCACCGTTTCGTAGAGCGCGCGTTCGGGGGTGCGCCGGTGGTTTATGGGCCGCCGCAGCAACACATCCCGCCCCAGCAGTACCGGACCGCGCCGGGCTACGCCCAGTATCCACAGGGCTATGGCGTGCCTCGCGGCTATCGGCCCATGCTGCCCGTCCCCGGTCCTGAGCCGATGGGCGCGCCGGTGCCGGAGACCCCGCGCATGGTCCGTCGCAGCGGTGGGCGGGTGGTCGGGGGAGTCGCGGGTGGTCTGGCCGACCATCTCGGTGTCGACGTGATCAAGGTGCGGCTGGCGTTCGTGCTGCTGTCCGCGCTGGTCGGTGCGGGGCTGGTGGCCTACGGGCTGCTGTGGATCTTCACCCCTGGTGGCGAGGACGCCGCGAAACCGACCGGTGACGAGCGCAGGCAGGCGATCGGGCTGGCCCTGCTCGGGCTCGGGCTCGCGGTGACGGTGGGGTGGCTGTTCCAGGGGACCGCGGCGCATGTGATCGCGCCGATCGTGGTGGTCGCGGTCGGCGCCGCGCTGGTCTGGCGCGAATACGACGTCGCCGCACCGGGACCACGGGCACTGTTCGGGCTGCCCGCGCGACCCTCGGTGGTCACCTGGTCGCGCATCGTGGCCGGGGCGACGCTGATCGTGGTCGGGCTCGGGGTGGTGGTGCTGGCCAGGATCGATCTCAGTTCGCTCGGGTCGGCGCTGATCGCGGTGGCGGTCACCCTGGTCGGCGCGGGTCTGCTCACGGTGCCGCTGTGGTTGCGCATGGTCCGCGCGCTCAATGCCGAGCGCGGCGCCCGCATCCGCAATGAGGAACGCGAGGAAATCGCCTCCCACCTACACGATTCGGTGCTGCAGACGCTCGCGCTGATCCAGCGTCAGGCCGAGGATCCCCAGGAGGTGCTTCGCCTGGCCCGCAGCCAGGAGCGCGAGCTGCGCAAGTGGCTCTTCGACGACACCGCGCCCGCCCAGTCCAGCCTGGCCACCGCGCTGCGCACCATCGCGGGCGAGGTGGAGGACCAGCACGGCGTGAAGGTCACCCCGGTCACCGTCGGCGATGTGGCGATGGATCCCGGCGACACCGGCGCGGGCCTGCCCAAGGAACATTTCACCGCCCTGCTCGGTGCCACCCGCGAGGCACTGGTCAACGCCGCCAAACACGCGGATGTCCCCGAGATCGACCTGTTCGCCGAAACCGAACCCCACCAGGTGAGCATCTTCGTGCGCGACCGCGGCGCCGGTTTCGACGTGTCGGCGGTGCCCGCCGACCGCCGCGGGGTGGCCAAGTCGATCTGCGCCAGAATCGAGCGCCGCGGCGGCACCGCCGAGATCGACTCGCACCTCGGGCGTGGCACCGAGGTGCGGATTGTCATGCTGCGCACCGACTCCGGGACCTCCGAGCCGGACGAGGTCGCGGCCGACGACGCGCCGACCACTCCACCGCGCCCAGATGACCGCGAGTCGGCGCCCGACCATCCCACCGATCGCTGATCGCACCGAACCCGAGTCGATTTCGACGCCGGGACACCGCGGTGTGGTACCGATGACAGCAGGTCGATCGAGACGGTTCTACTGAGGAGTCTTGTAGTGAGTGTGCGGGTGTTCCTGGTCGACGATCACGCGGTCTTCCGATCGGGGGTGCGGGCCGAGCTGAGCCGGGAGACCGATATGGAGGTCGTCGGTGAGGCCGGGGCGGTGGCCGAGGCGGTCGCCGGGATCGATGCCGCGAAGCCGGACGTGGTGTTGCTGGATGTGCACATGCCCGATGGCGGAGGGGTGGCGGTGCTGAGCGGGATCGCCGCGGGACCGGTGTGTTTGGCGTTGAGCGTGTCCGACGCGGCCGAGGACGTGATCGCGGTGATTCGGGCGGGGGCGCGCGGATATGTCACCAAGACGATCTCCGGTGCCGAGCTGGCCGACGGAATCCGCCGGGTCGCGGGTGGGGACGCGGTGTTCAGTCCGCGGTTGGCCGGGTTCGTGCTCGACTCGTTCACCGGGCGCTCACCGGTTCCCGAGCCGCCACTCGATCCCGAATTGGACTCACTCACCCCGCGCGAGCTGGAGGTGCTGCGCTTGCTGGCGCGCGGTTACACCTATCGCGAGATCGCCGAATCCTTGTTCATCTCGGTGAAGACCGTCGAGACGCACGCGTCGAATGTGCTGCGTAAGACACAACAGTCGAACCGGAACGCGCTGACTCGATGGGCGCATCGGCGCCGCATCGAGTGAAACCCGGTAGGGCTGCGGCTCTACATCACGGCGATGATGATCGCGATCAGGATGATCAGGCCGATCAGCACGCCCGCGCCGATGGCGAGGGGGGCGCCGTTGGGGAGGTTGTCGATGAAGCTGCCGCCGCGCTGCTGTGGTGCGGCGGTGGCGGCGAGCGGGGCGCGCTGCGGGCGCGGGAGGGGGGAGGAGTTGGGGCTGCGCAGGCCGCTGGCGGAGTTGCGGGTGGACCAGGCGGGAATGGTGCCGTCTTCGGTGCGCAGCGGCACACCGAGGATGTAGGCGCCGGTGCCGGGGCCGAAGGCGGCGGTGAGGATTTCGTCGCGGGCCTCGGCCATGGTCGGGCGACGCTGGGGCGCGGGCTCGAGCATGTGCAGCACCGGCTGGGTGAGGATGCCGCTGCGGGTGGGCGGGATGATCCGGCCCATCGCGGCCGCGGCGACGACGTCGTGCTCGTCGGAGTCGAAACCGAACGGCGGCTGGCCTTCCAGCGCGGTGTAGAGGGTGGCGCCGAGGGAGAACACGTCGCTGGCCTCGGTGGGCCGGGCGCCGCGCGCGACCTCGGGCGGGAGGTAGGCGGGGGTGCCGGTGATCATCCCGTCGGGTTCGTCACCCTGGGTGTCGCCCGCGCCGCGCGAGATGCCGAAGTCGCTGAGTTTGGCCAGGCCCACACTGTTGCCGCGGTCGGCGACGAGGATGTTGCCCGGCTTGATATCGCGGTGCACGATGCCGGCGGCATGCGCGGCGGCGAGCGCGTCGGCCACCTGCGCGCCGATCTGGGCCACCTCGACCGCGGGCAGCGTCTCGACCAGTGCGAGCGCCTTGGCCACGCTGCGCGAGGGTAAGTACTCCATGACGAGCCACGGCTCGCCCGCCTCGATCACCACGTCGTGCACGGCGACGGCGTGGATGTGGGACAGCTTGGCGGCCACCCTGCCCTCGTGCACGATGCTGCTGCGGATCGCCTCGGCCTCGGCCGCGCTCAGTCCCGCGGTGGACAGCACCTGTTTGATCGCGACTTCCCGGTTCAGCAATCGATCGGTCGCGAGCCAGACCGCGCCCATGCCACCCCCGCCCAGCTTGGACTGCAGGCGGTAGCGGCCCGCGACCAGGTAGTCGGGGCCGATATGGGGACGAGCACGTTCGGTCACGGGTGCGAGGGTAGCCGAAACCGGCGCTGACTGGCCGGGATCCCGAGTGTGGCCCGTTCAGTGGAATTAATATTTCGATCGGTCGAAATCTTGATTCCGTGAGTCCGGTCACGTAGCGTCCGAAAAGTGGTGCGGGCCCGCCTGATGACAACGCTGTCGGATCGAGAGTTGGATTGATGAGATTTCCCAGACGGACAGGCCGCGTCGGACGGCGAACTCGCTGGTCGGCACTACTGGTCAGCGCGCTGATCGCCGTCGGTTCGATCACGGCGGCGGGACATGGCGCTGCCGAGGTCGTCGACGACTTCTACACGCCACCAGCGGGTTTCGAGTCCAGCGCGCCGGGTGCGATCCTGGCGAGCCGACCTGTCACCACGAAGATGTTGCTGCAATTCCCCGTCAACGCGCAGGCCTGGCAGTTGCTGTACCGCACCACCGATGGGGAAGGACTGCCCCACGCCGCGGTCACCACGGTGCTGATTCCGCGAGGACCCGCGCAACCACGACCGTTGCTGTCGTTCCAGATGGCCTATGACGCGATCCAGCGCGAGTGCATGCCCTCGCACACCCTGACGCACGGCGATCTCGCCGGCATGCTCAACGGGCAGAAATCGGGTTGGTCGACAGTTCCCGGTGAGATGGCACTGGTCGCGGCCGGATTGGCGAAGGGCTGGGCGGTGGCGGTTCCTGATCCGGGCGGGATCGACGACCGCTTCCTCACCCCGAACCTGATGGGGTACGCCACTCTCGACGGCATCCGCGCCGCGCGGAACTTCGCACCGCTCGGCCTGGCCGAGGACACCAGGGTCGCGGCATGGGGCTACTCCGGTGGTGGGGTCGCCACCAGTTGGGCCGCGCAGGTGCAGCCGCGCTACGCGCCGGAATTGAATATGGTCGGCTTCGCGATCGGCGCGCCCGTGCAGGATCTCGGTGCGGCCATGCGTACCGCCGACGGTCGCGAAACCGTCGGTCTCGTGCCGCTCGGCCTTGCCTCGATCAGCAAGGATTCCCCGGAGTTCGCCGCGCGACTCGACTCCTTCCTGACCCCGGCGGGCCGCACCGCGGTCGCCGCGGCCGGCGTGGAGTGCACCGCGACCACCGTGTCGGCGAACCGTTTCAAGCGGGTGAGCGAATGGCTGAACGCGCCGATCGAGGTGATGCTGGCCGACCCGGTCCTCGGCGGGGAGGTCGACGCGCGCAAGCGGGGCGCGGAAACACCGAGCGCGCCACTGTATGTGGTGAACGGCGTCAATGACGAGGTGAGCTGGATCGGCGGCACCGACGACCTGGTCGCCCGCTACTGCGCCGACGGCGCGTCGATCACGTACCTGCGCGATGCGACACCCGACAGCATCATCGGCACACACGGCGTTGTCGCGCTCACCGCGGCGGGCGGCGTGATGTCCTGGGTCGCCGAGGCATTGGATGGTGAAGGCCCGGTTCAGGGCCCCGGCTGCACGACATCCACCATTGCCACGACCGCGATCGACCCGGCCAACGCCACCGCTTTGCCGGAATTCGCCGGGGCCGTGCTGGCGACGCTGGTCGGGCAGGCGGTGGGCGCCCAGCGCTGAGTGCGACCGTGGGCGGGACGTGCAGGGGGCGTCCCGCCTACGGGCGTGTTTCGCGATGTGATGCGAGATAGCCGTTGACCATGGTGGTCAACGCGTCGAGCCGCGATTGTTCGAACTGTGGCTCGGGGAACGGGCCGGCGTTGATCGCGTCGCCGTCGAGACAGAACAGCACCATCGAGCCGAGCGCGAACGCCTGCTCCTGCGAAAGTCCTTCCAGAACCGGGTTTTTCACGCCATCGGCCAGCATGGCGGCACCGTAGTCGTAGCGGACGACCGCGAGTTTCTCCCGCAGCGCCGCGTCGGTGCGTGCGGCGACGATCAGTTCGCGCCACACCGCGTTGATCGGATCGCGAGCCACGTCACGCCAGACGGTGAGCAACGCCCGGACATCGGAACGATCGGGCAGCTCGACCATCTTCGCGACGAACTGTTCACGTTGGCGCACACCGACTTCCGCCGCCGCCGCGGCAACCAGATCGAACAACGTACTGAACCGGCCGAACAGGCCTCCGTGCGAAACCCCGGCCCGCAGGCAGATCTCCTTGACGCTGACCTGCGCGTAGCCCTTCTCGACAATGGTGTCGATGGTCGCGTCGATGAGCGCACGGCTGGTCTCGGCGCGCCGCTGCGCCTGTGTCCGCCGGATTTCGGCCACCACACTCCCTTGATATCGACCAGTCAGTCGAAAAATACTGTATCGGGATCCGCGGTGGACACGGGGAGGGGGTGGATGTCACGCTGGTCGCTATCGAACGTATATTCGAATACGATCGATAGCTGAAACGGTGCTGCTGTTTCGGCGCGGGGCGGTTTTCCGCTCGCGGGTCCATCGTGGAAGTAGGTGGTGTTGATGGGTTCGGAAGCGTTGTCGCCCGATCTGGGCATGCTCGATGAGCTGCGCAGGCGCATAGCCGCAGTGCCGGGACGTGGTGAGTCCGCGACCGGGCATATACCGCGTGACCAGCCATTGCGTCGTGATCTGTTGCCGGTTCCGCCCCCGCTGGCCGATCTGCTGCCCGAGGGTGGACTGCCCAAAGGTGCGGTGGTCGCCTACACCGGCGCGCACTCCCTGCTGACCGGGCTGCTCGCCGCGGTCACCGGAAACGGCGGTCACGCGGCGGTGGTCGGCCTGCCCCGGCTCGGTTTGCTGGCCGCCGCGGAGATGGGCGCACAGTTGTCCCACTTGGCGGTGATCGCCGACCCCGGCCCCGACCCCGCCGAGGTGGCGGCGGTCCTGCTCGACGGCCTCGACCTGGTGGTCCTCGGTCTCGGTGGCCTCGCCGTCCCGCCCGCCCGCTGTCGCGTCCTCGCCGCCCGCGCCCGCAATCGCGGTGCCACCCTGGTCGTCGCGGGCGAATGGGTCAACCCGACCCTGCGCCTCGACTCCCGCGTCACCGGCTACCGCGGCCTCGGCCCCGGTCGCGGCCGCCTGCGCTCGGTCTGCCTCGACGTGCGCGTCAGTGCCAAGGCGGGCCAGACCCGCCACGGCCGCATGGACCTGTGCGCCCAGGCCGGGCGCACCGAATGGCTGCCTCGCGAAACCATCAGCGGTGCAACAGAAGTCACCGCGCTACACGAGGCCGTCTCATGACCGCCGGTCCATTGTCAGGTTCTGACCGATGCGTGTAAGGGGATCCACCGGCTACCCGGCGGCCGGTCGCCGCGGGTCTCCCGTGCATTCCCGAGTCGCTCTCGGCACACGTCTATCGCCCAGCCGGTGCGGACGGTCAGCCGGTCGCCGAGCCGACACCCACCATCGTCACCGTTGCGATTGCCTACCGCATTCTGGTGGTGGCTCGTTCGGTCTCGGTGTGGCATGCGGATCGGCGGTGACGCGCGTTGACGGTGTGGTGCCCGAGTCGGCTGGTGGCTCGTTCGCGCGTGGTGTGGCGGGTGGATCGGTGGTGTCGTCGTGACGCGCGTCGATCGGGTGCTGGCGGTGTGGTGCCTGGACTGGCCCGCGGTGGCGGCGGCCGCGGTGGAGGGTGTGTCGGCGGAGCGGCCGGTCGCTGTGCTGCGGGGAAATTCGGTGGTGGCGTGTTCGGCGATCGCGCGGGCCGAGGGAGTACGGCGCGGGATGCGGCGTCGGGATGCGCAGGGGTGTTGTCCGGGACTTGTTGTTGTGCAGGACGATCCGGATCGGGACGCACGATTGTTCGAGCCGGTGGTCGGTGCTGTCGATGCGACGGTGCCGGGGGTCGAGGTGTTGCGGCCGGGGCTCATTGTGCTCGGGGCACGTGGTGCCGCACGGTATTTCGGCTCCGAGGAGGCCGCGGTGGTGCGGTTGATCGACGCGGTCGCCGTAGCGGGGGCCGAGGCGCAGATCGGGATCGCCGATGTCATCTCGACGGCGGTGATCGCGGCGCGGCGCGGGGCGATCGTGGTGCCGGGGGAGGGCGCGCAGTACCTCGCTCCGCTCCCGGTCTCGGAGCTCGCCGTGGAACCGAGCTTGGCCGCGCCGGAGCGCAAGGATTTGGTAGATCTGTTGCGCCGCTTGGGATTGCGCCGCATCGGAGATTTCGCGCGCCTGGCTCCCGCCGAAGTGGCCTCCCGATTCGGCGCCGACGCCGTGCTCGCCCATCGCACCGCCCGGGCGCTGCCGGAACGCCCGCCGTCGGCGCGGCGCCCCGCCCCGGAACTGACCGTCGAGCTGGCTTGCGATCCGCCCATCGATCGGGTCGATGCGGCCGCGTTCGCGGGCAGGCAACTGTCCACCCGGCTGCACACGGTGCTGTCGGCGGCGGGCGTGGCCTGCACCAGGCTCGCCGTGACCGCGCGCACCGAGGCGGGCGAGGAGCTGACCAGGATCTGGCGCTGCGCCCGCCCGCTCACCCCCGCCGATACCGCCGACCGCGTCCGCTGGCAACTCGACGGCTGGCTCACCCACCGCGCCCGCCCCACCGGCCCGATCGTCACGCTCACGCTGGAGCCGGTGGAGGTGGTCGCCGCCGGTGCCCTGCAACTGGGTCTGTGGGGTGGCGAGGGCGAGGAAACCGAGCGTGCCCGCCGCGCCCTGGTCCGCGTGCAGGGACTGCTCGGCGGCGAAGCGGTCCGCATCGGTGTGCTCAGCGGCGGGCGCGGCCCCGCCGAACGCATCACCATGATCGCCCTCGGCGACGAACTGACCCCCGCCGCCGACCCCACCCAGCCCTGGCCCGGTCGACTTCCCGAACCCGCCCCCACCTTGCTCCTGCTGCACCGCCCGATCGTGCACCTGACCGCCGGCGACGGCACCCCCGTCCTGGTCACCGATCGCGGCCTGTTCACCGCCACCCCCACCAGCCTGCGCTGGGGCAGCAAGCAGTGGGCGCTGCTGGGCTGGGCGGGCCCATGGCCGATCACCGAACGCTGGTGGTCCACCGCCGAACCCACCTCGCTGGCCGTGCGCGTCCAAGTCCAGCTCGACGCCGACCCGACCGAAATTCGCGCCGTCCTCCTCGTCTTCGACGCGGCGCAATGGCACGCCGAGGGCGTCTACGAGTAGGCCACCGAACCGCTCATCTCCCGTAGCTCGGGTTCGTGGCGCGGCGGTCCTCGCTCAGTGTGGTGCGGGTGTGGGGTGGGCGTCGACTCGGTCCGCGCGCTCGGTTCTAGAGTGAAACGACGCTTGTCCGGGATAGCCCCGGAAGGCTCGGTCGCGGGAGGCGCGCTGTGAACCCATTCGAGGGCATGTTGTGTACGGCGGCCGCTGCCGACATTCCGCTTCTCGGTACCGCGGGGCACTTCACCGGATGGCTGTGTATCGAGCATCCCGGTGCGTGGGGCGGTGATGTGATCGGTGATGAGGTGCTCGGTCCGGAGATCACCGCTGAACTGGCGGCGCGTACGTCAGCGGCGCAGGTTCGGCCGACGCTGATCCGCCGCCCCGGCCGCAACGAGTTCACCGGTACCCGCACTGTGCTGCTGGTCAGTTCGCGGCCGGAGGGTTCCTGGTGTGAGCGGTTCGAGATCACCGACTTGCGCCAGCTCTTCGACATAGACCTGCATCTCGTCGACGGACCGCCCCCGGGAATCGGTGTGCGTGTGGATGATTCGGTGGTCTTGGTCTGCGCCCACGGCAAACGCGACCAGTGCTGTGCCCTGCTGGGCCGCCCGATCGCCGCCGCCATGGCCGCCGATTACCCGGGCCGGGTCTGGGAGGCCTCGCACACCGGCGGTCACCGCTTCGCCCCCGCGGTCGTCCTGCTTCCCTCCGGCCTCACCTACGGCCGCGTCGACGCCACTGCCGCCAAGGCGATGCTCGAAGCGGCCGACATCGGCGAGGTCTCCCTGACCGGTCTCCGCGGCCGCGGCTGCTACCCGCCGATCTCCCAGCTCGCCGAAGTAGCTGTGCGCGAACAGATCCCGGCCAATGCCACCGACCTCACCGTCCACCCCGATCAGGCTCCCACCCATGACCCGACCATGGCGGGCGCCGCCATCGTCACCCACCGCGACGGCCGCCGCTGGCGCGTCACCGCCCGCACCGTCCCCGCCGCCCCCCGCCAAGCCAGCTGCGGCGCAGCCCCCAAACCAGCCACCTACCTGGAACCCGCTGCCGTAGAACAACTCTCCGGGCCATTCGCCACCCAGCCCGCACCGTCCGCCGACCGCTGACGGTCGCGGGGACGATCAACCAGTGCGCGCCGGACCGGCAACGTCGGTGGACTATCGGAACTGCGGCGGATTGGCTCTCCCGTGCGATCACCCGGCGGCCCTAACGTCGACTCCATGATCGACATCCGGGAAATCGGCAAGGACGACACCGAGCTGGCGGGCCAGGCTCTACTGGAGCTTCGCCCACAGTGGGAGACGGCAACCCGGCTGGCCGAGTTCATCGACACCGAACTGCGCCCCGCGGGCTACCGGTTGGTCGGTAGCTTCGAACCAGGTTCTCCGACAGCGCTTTCGGTGGCGGGCTTCCGCGAATCCCACTCCACCGCCTGGGGTCACCATCTCTACATCGACGATGTGTCCACCCTCCCCGCGGTGCGCGGTCGAGGCCACGCCGACCATCTGCTGGACTGGCTCACCGCCGAGGCCAGGCGCCTGAACTGCGCGGCGATCCATCTGGACTCCGGCGTCGGCCCCACCCGAGCCGCCGCCCACCGCCTCTATATGCGCCACCACCTGACCATCACCGCCCACCACTTCACCCTCGATCTCGGTCCCGAGAACTAGCGCTGCCGAGCACAACGCCCTTGTCGCCGGTCGTGGGATCGTCTGGTGGCGGCACGCTACGACGGGGCCGAGAGCCGGCGTAATCGGCCCACGGCGCGATTACGCCGGCTACCAGTGCGTGCCGGGTACCCAGCGGGCCGCGCGGCGCAGGGCGGTGCCGGTGACTTTCCGGGCGGCGGAACGGGGTTTCGGATCTGATCGGGGGGTCGGGACGGCGGTGTCTTCGGCCGACTCGCCCTTGGCCGCAGGGGAATCCGGGAGCGCGCGGTAGTAGCGGTGCAGGATGCGGTCGCGGAGTTTGGGGGTGAGGATGCCGCCGTATTCGGCGAAGGTGCCGATGGGGACGTCGATGCGTTTGGGGCGTTCGGCGAGGGCACGGACGATCGTGCCGGCGGCCCACTCGGGGGATTCGGAGGGGCCCTGTTCGCCGCTGGGGGCGATCATCGGCGTGCGCACCAACGGCATGTGGATGGTGGTGAAAGTAACTCCGTCAGCGAGGGTTTCGACCGCAGCCACCTCGGTGAACTTGTCCAGGGCGGCCTTGCTGGCGAGGTAGGCGGCGAAGCGGGGGGTGGCCACCTGCACGCCGGCGCTGGAGATATTGACGATGTGGCCGAAGCCGCGTTCGCGCATCTGTGGCAGCAGTGCGAGGGTCATCCGCAGCGCGCCGAAGTAGTTGACCGCCATGGTGCGTTCGAAGTCGTGCAGGCGGTCGGTGGAGCGGTGGATGGCGCGGCGGATGGAACGGCCCGCGTTGTTGACCAGCATGTCGACGTGGCCGTGCTGCTCGAGAATGGCCTTGACGACCGAATCGACGGATTCGGAATCGGTGACATCGCACGGGTAGCCGTAGGCCCGTCCGCCCGCGTCGACGATCTCGGTGACCACCGCGGCCAGTTCGTCGGCGCGGCGGGCGAGGAGGAACACGACACCGCCCTTGTCGGCGACCGAGAGCGCGGCGGCCCGCCCGATCCCGGAGGACGCGCCGGTGATCACGATGTGCCTGCCGGTGAGATCGCGCCGCTTGCGGCCCTGTTCACCTGGAGAAACCTGAGACATCACTGCTCCTTTGCAGCTCGTTACCTCCGAACTTACTCCGAAGTAAGTTCCAGGGCCAGGCTCTTCGAGAAACTCGAAAATATGTTCGAATGTCTCTCGCTAATATTCGAACGTATGTGCGATACTGGTGCGCATGGCGGACGATCGGATGGCGGACATCTATGCCGCGGTGCGGCTCGGCGGTGGCGACCCGGATGCGGCGCGCGCGGCGCTGACCAGGCTGTGGAGAGAAATAGGGGAAGGCGGCGACCCGTTGCATCGCTGCGTGGTGGCACATCACCTGGCGGATGTGCAGGAGTTGCCGGAGGGTGCGTTGCTGTGGGATCAGCGGGCGCTCGCCGCGGTGTTCGGGCCGGGCATCCCGCTCGACGAGGGGCTGCGCGGGTTCCTGCCCTCGCTGTATCTGAACCTGGCCGACAGTCATCGCCGCGTCGGTGACTTCGAGATGGCGCGGATGCAATTGGCTATCGCGCGCGGGCACCTGGACGTGCTCGCCAACGATGCCTACGGCGCGGTGATCCGCACGGGTCTCGGCCATGTGGAGGCCGCGCTGGAATCGCGGTCGATGGAGCGCTTGCCCGCGAATTGAGTTGTCCGGCAACAGGAAAGGGGTTCGGTGATGCGGGGGTCGTGAGAGGAGCGGGTGCATGGGCTGGAGCAACGGTCCGCCGACCTGGTCGGAGCTGGAACGGGTACTCTCGGGCAAGCCGAGCGGCAGACCCGCGCAGGACTTGCACCCAGGCGACGGCGGCGACAGTCCGGCCTGGTCGCGCAAGCGGGGCGAGTATCACGCCGCCGGGCTCGACCGGCCGACCGGCCCGACGGTGCCCTACGCGGAGTTGCACACGCACTCCGCCTACAGCTTCCTCGACGGCGCGAGTCAGCCGGAGGAGCTGGTGGAGGAGGCGGTGCGGCTCGGTCTGGAAGCGCTCGCGCTCACCGACCACAACGGGTTCTACGGGACCGTCCGGTTCGCCGAGGCGGCCAGGGAATGGGGAATGCCAACGGTTTTCGGTGCCGAACTGTCACTGGGAACCGATGCGGAGGCGGCGCCGGGCCGAGGGGATGCGGTCCGGCGCCGTTCTGTCCCTCGGGGCGGAGTGCGTTTCACGCCGGGCGCCGGTCGAGCGCAGGCGCGCGAAGCAGGTGCTGAGGGGTCGATGGGCGACACGGCGGACGGCGATATGCGCGATGCCAGTGGATCGGCCGAGCCGGGAAGCGGGCACGCATCCGCGCCGGACTCCCTGCCGCGCACGGGATCTCCCGACCCCAGGGGCCCGCATCTGCTGATCCTCGCCAGGGGGCAGGAAGGGTATCGGCGGCTGTCGCGGGAGATGGCGGCGGCGCATATGGCCGCGGGGGAGAAGGGGGTGCTGCGGTACGACCTGGACACGCTCGCCGCGGCGGCGGGTGGGCACTGGCATGTGCTCACCGGTTGCAGAAAAGGGCACCTGCGTACCGCGCTCGAGCACGACCTGAGTGCCGGCGACACGAGGTTGCCGAAAGCTGAAGTGGCGCTGCGAGAGCTGATCGAACGGTTCGGTGTCGACCGGGTGAGTGTGGAGCTCACTCATCACGGTATCGCCACCGACGACGAGCGCAACGCCCTGCTGATCGCGCTGGCTGATCGGCTCGACGTTCCTGTACTCGCCACCACCGGTGCGCATTTCGCGTCCCCGGCGCAGCGCCGCCGCGCGATGGCGCTGGCCGCGATCCGGGCCAGGAGCAGTCTCGACGAGATAGCGGGCTGGCTCGCTCCCACCGGCGGTGCGCACCTGCGTTCGGGCGCGGAGATGGCGCACCTGTTCGCCGACTACCCGCACGCGGTGTCGAACGCGGCGGTGCTGGCTCGCGAATGCGCGTTCGACCTGGGATTGATCGCCCCGAATCTGCCCCCGTTCGAGGTGCCCCCAGGCCACGACGAGAACTCCTGGCTGCGCCACCTCGCCTATGCGGGCGCGGCGCGGCGCTACGGGTCGGCGGAACGAAACCCCAAGGCGTATGAGCAGATCGACCACGAACTGGCGGTGATCGCGGACCTGAACTTTCCCGGCTACTTCCTGGTGGTGCACGACATCGTCGAGTTCTGCAAGAACAGCGACATCCTGTGCCAGGGCCGGGGTTCGGCCGCCAACTCCGCGGTCTGCTACGCCATCGGCATCACCAATGTCGATCCCGTAGGCAACCAACTGCTGTTCGAGCGGTTCCTCTCACCCGAGCGCGACGGGCCGCCCGACATCGATGTCGATATCGAATCAGACCGTCGCGAGGAGGCCATCCAGCACGTTTACGCCAAGTACGGCCGCGACTACGCCGCGCAGGTGGCGAATGTGATCACCTATCGCGGCAAGTCCTCGGTGCGCGATGCCGCACGCGCACTCGGCTTTTCGCCGGGACAACAGGACGCGTGGAGCAAGCAGGTGAGCCGCTGGTCCGGGGTGGCTGCCGAGACGGGCACCGATATCCCGGCTGCGGTTCTCGAACTCGCGGGCGAACTCGACGGTCTGCCACGGCATTTGGGGATCCACTCCGGCGGCATGGTGATCTGCGATCGGCCGATCGCCGACGTGTGCCCGGTGGAGTGGGCGCGGATGGCCGGACGCAGTGTGCTGCAGTGGGACAAAGATGATTGCGCCGCAGTTGGTTTGGTGAAGTTCGACCTGCTCGGCCTCGGCATGCTCTCGGCGCTGCACTACATGATCGACCTGGTGCGCGAGCACAAGGGCGAGACAGTGGAACTACACGCGCTCGACCTCACCGAAGCGGGCGTCTACGAGATGTTGCAGCGCGCGGACTCGATCGGGGTGTTCCAGGTGGAGTCACGTGCGCAGATGGCGACGCTGCCCCGGCTGAAGCCCCGCAATTTCTACGACTTGGTCGTCGAGGTGGCGCTGATCCGGCCGGGGCCGATTCAGGGCGGCTCGGTGCACCCCTATATCCGCAGGCGTAATGGCAAGGAACCGGTGGTGTTCGACCATCCCTCGCTGGAGCGCTCGCTCGCCCGCACGCTCGGGATCCCGCTGTTCCAGGAACAGCTGATGCAGATGGCGGTCGATGTCGCCGGTTTCAGTGCGGCCGAGGCGGACCAGTTGCGGCGTGCGATGGGTTCGAAGCGGTCGCCGGAGAAGATGGCCATGTTGAAGGCCAGGCTCTACCAGGGAATGCGTGAGCTGCACGGCATCACCGACGAGGTCGCCGATCGCATCTACGAGAAGCTCTACGCCTTCGCCAATTTCGGTTTCCCCGAAAGCCATTCGCAGAGTTTCGCCTCGATCGTGTTCTATTCGTCGTGGTTCAAGCTGCACCATCCGGCGGCGTTCTGTGCCGGGCTGTTGCGCGCGCAGCCGATGGGTTTCTACTCACCACAGTCGCTGGTCGCCGACGCCCGCCGCCACGGTGTCCGCGTGCACGGCCCCGATATCAACGCCAGCCGCGCCGAACCCACCCTCGAGAACGCGGGCACCGAGATCCGGCTCGGCCTGTCGGGCGTGCGCCACATCGGCACCGACCTCGCCGACCGCATCGTCGCCGACCGCGCCGAACACGGCCCCTTCACCTCGATGCTCGACCTCACCGGCCGCGTGGAACTCACTGTCGCTCAATCGGAATCGCTCGCGACCGCAGGGGCACTGGACGTCCTGGTCGACACGCGCGGTAGCAGCGTGCGCAGGGCGGCGTTGTGGGCAGCGGGTGCGGCGGCCGTGGAGCGTCCCGATCGCCTACCCGGCACAGGTCCCGCCACCGTCGCCCCCTCCCTGCCCGGCATGAGCGCTCTCGAACTCGCCGCCGCCGACGTCTGGGCCACCGGCATCTCGCCCGATACCTACCCCACCGAATTCCTTCGGGCCCACCTGAATTCGCTCGGCGTCGTCCCCGCCTGCGACCTACTGCTCGTCGAAGACGGCGCCCGCATCCTGGTGGCAGGCGCTGTCACCCACCGCCAGCGCCCCGCCACCGCCGCGGGCGTCACCTTCCTCAATCTCGAGGACGAGACCGGCATGGTCAACGTTGTCTGCTCGGTCGGCCTGTGGACCCGCTACCGCCGCCTCGCGCAGAGCGCCACCGCCCTGCTCATCCGCGGCCGCATCCAAAACGCCGAGGGTGCCGCCAGCCTGGTCGCCGACCATCTCGAACACTTGGACCTGACTATCGTCGCCCGCTCACGCGACTTCCGCTGAGTTTTTGGAGCGCTGGCGCGCTCGAGCGGGGCCCCGGAGGGCCCCGATCTTCCCTCCCTCCGGGTACTCCTTCGTCGCACCCTCCGGTCAGTCCAGATCGGGGCGGGCCCCTTTGGGTAGGGACATCCAGGGTTTCCCGGCCCAGGCTGTGCACGCATGTGGCGATGTGTCCGCCGAGTTGAACGCAAGCCGGGGGTCCGCTGACGCACTACGCTGCGAACATGCGCAAGCTTGCCGTGGTGATGATCGCGTTGCTCGGACTCCTGTTCCTGGCCGGGTGCGGCGATGACGACAGCGAGGACAAGGCAGGTCGGGCGTCGGCGCCCACCGTCTTAGATGGGCCCGCGCCCGTTGTGACGCCCGGGTTCCGGGAGGGTGCTCCGCAGAAGGACAGCCCGGCGCCGACGGACCAGTCGAACCGGAAAGAGGTGATCACCGGGGCGGTAGATGTCACCTCGGCCGATCCGATCGCCGCCGCCGCGACCGTCACCGAGCAGGTCGATGCCGTCGACGGCCGGATCGACAGCCGCACCGAACAGCCAGGCACCGATAAGCGTGCCGCTCGCGCCGTGCTCAGTGTCCGGGTGCCCGCCGACAAGACCGACGCCTTCATCACCGGCCTCGGCGGGGTCGGCACGGTCACCCGGGTGAGCACCAATCGCGACGACGTCACCATGCAGTGGCAGGATCTCGACGCCCGCATCCGCGCACTGCAAGCCTCCGTCGACCGGCTCAAAGCGCTGATCACCGGTGCCACCAACACCGCCGACCTGATCGACGCGGAGGAGGCGCTGTCGAGCAGGCAGGGCGAGCTCGACAGTCTCACCGCGCAGAAACGCAGCCTCGACGATCAGGTCGCGTTGTCGACGCTCACCATCACGCTCACCGCCGACGACAAGAACGCACCCGGCGACCCGGACAATTTCTGGGACGGCATCGTCGCGGGCTGGCATTCGCTGATCGACTGGTTGCAGGACGCGATCGTCTTCGTCGGCAAGGCCGTGCCGTGGTTGGGCTTCCTCGCCGTGATCGGCGGATTGCTGTACGCCGCAGTGCGATTCCTGCGCAGACGTCGCAGCGCAGCGCCCACGACCACCACTCGATCGGCAGGCCCGGTAACCACCACCACTCCGCCAGCAGCCACGGCCTCGGCAACCACCGAATCAGATGCCGAACCGGCAGCGTCCAGGAAGGAGACCCCCGGTGCCCACAGTGCGGGCGACGATCAAACCGAACAGCCGTAAAGGCCCGCTCGTCGAAACCGCCGAGGACGGCACCTTCACCCTCTACGTCCGCGCCCCGGCCGTCGAAGGCAAAGCCAACAAGGCCGCCATCGAGTTGCTCGCCGACCACTTCGGCGTCTCCAAGTCCGCCGTCCGCTTGTCGGCGGGCGCGACCTCACGATTCAAACGCTTCGACGTCGAGATGTGACTGCACCGAGCGCTACGGCGTGATCGGTCGCCACAGCGTGTCAGCTGATCAGTTCGACTCGGCATGGCAGGTCGTGCGCCTTGGCGAGCTTCGCGTCGGCAGTCAACAATGGGATGCCGAGACGGGCGGCCAATGCGGCGTAAAGGCCGTCATAGAACGTCATGCTGTGGCGTAGCTCCCATGCGTGTTCAGACAGCCAACCGTGATGTGCGTAGCGACTGTCGATCACGGTGGTGACCAGTCGCAACCCGAGTGCCGCCTCGTTGGCATCGATCAGACCGCCCCGTTCGTGTCGCCGTAGAACGTTGCCGATCTCGGCGTCGATGAGATGCGGCGCATGGCAAACCGTCGTCTCGAGCAGTCGGCTGATCGCCGCGCCGACAGCGTCTTTGCGGATCAGCGCGGTGAGGGCGGCGGAGGCATCGACAACGAATTCCTCATTCGCCACGGGCGTCTGCCAGCGCTTCGAGAATGGATTCGTTCGTTGCGCCTGGACTGTCGGAGTTCGCCAGCGATTCCCTGATCGCCGCTATCGCTTCCGTCTTGGTCCGCCGTCGTGCCGCGGCGATCAACTCGCGGCGCATATATGCCTGAAGGGACATCCCCGCCGCCTCGGCCCGGCGACGGAAGACCTCGGCGTCCTCGTCGGGGATGTCTCGAATCTGAATGGTCGCCATAGCGCTATTGTAGCGCTAATCTGCATGCATCTGGGCTACACCCCGTCAGGGAACCCGAGCTGCCGCCACGCCTCGTACACCGCGACGGCAGCGGTGTTCGACAGGTTCATCGATCGCCGCCCCGGCAACATAGGTACCCGCACCTGCTCGGTGATGTGGGGGTCGGCCAGAACCTCGGGTGGCAACCCGGTGGGCTCGGTACCGAAAAGCAGGACGTCGCCGGGGCGGTACGCGATGTCGGTGTAGCGGGTGGTCGCCGAGGTGGTGAAGGCGAAAACTCGCTGGGAGCCGAGGGACTCCCACGCTGTGTCGAGGTTCGGGTGGACTGTCACCGACGCCAGATCGTGGTAGTCCAAGCCCGCTCGGCGGAGTTTCGATTCGGACAGGTCGAAGCCGAGGGGTTCGATGAGGTGCAACGCGCACCCGGTACCCGCCACCAAGCGAATCGCGTTGCCGGTGTTCGGAGGGATTACCGGCTCGTGGAACATCACGTTGAACACTCGAAGGAGGGTACTGGGCCAATCCGTCGCGGACCGGGTCGGTCTGGAACAATCGGCCCCGTGAACGAGGCGGAGACGACCGGCAAGCACCGGGTCGCGCGATTGAGCGCGGGGGAGCAGTACCTGCGCAGTCATCTGCCGATGACCGTGGTGACCGCGCTGATCGTGATCGCGGTCGGCTTCGTGGCGTGGGATCGGTGGCGCCGCGGCGCGCTGATCTTCGGCAGTGCGGCCCTGGTGGCCGCCGCGTTCCGGCTGTGCCTGCCGACCGTGCAGGTGGGGTTGCTCGCCGTGCGCAGCCGCCCGTTCGACGTGGCCGCGCTGACCGCGCTCGGCAGCGCCATCGTTTTCCTGGCGGCCACCATCAACACCCTGGGCGTCAGCTGAACAGGACCGGTCCTGTTCCTTCGATCACGGTGTCATTCAGGCGGTTTCGGTGACGGTGCCCCACAGGCTGCGGGTGCCATGGCTGCCGTAGCGCTCGCGGGCATCGCGCGGGGTGATCGTCGAAAGGTTTTCCGGCGGCGCCGAATAGGCGTGCGCGGCGAAGATCTGCCCGGTCATCGGCGCGATGTAGGGCGCCGCGTGGATCAGCACCCAGTTGTCCCGGCGCGCGGCTACCCAGGCGATCACCTTCGCCGGAATCCGGACCGCCATATCGGCAATGCGCGGCAGATTGAACCGGCCCAGCTTGCGCATCCACATCGGCAGGGTGGGAATCGTCGCCAGTGACAGCAGTCTGGCGCCGATCGCGAACGTCAAGCCCTTGCTCGGCGGCGTCCACAGCAGGTAATGCATGGCCTGCACCGCCCGCTCGGTGACGCACAATTGCGGCCGCACCCGTTCGAAGTAGGCATGCACTTCATCGCGGTTGCGCGGAACATCGGAGGGCTTGCAGGTCTGTAGCTCGGCGGCGATCACGCACTCGGCCCAGTACCGGTCCTCCTCGGCGGGGCTCAGCGGCCCCGGCCCGTACATCTCGTAGGCCTTGAGCACCGAATGCCACCCGGTGACGTGAATCCACAGCTGTGCCTCAGGGCTGTTGGCGCTGTAGCGCTTGCCGCTGACCGGTTCGATGCCCGTCATCGGCGCGTGCACCTTCATCAGGTGCTCGGCGGCCTGGATGGCGGTGCGGCCGTCACCGAGGGCGACCAGCACGAAATAGGACAGCGTGTGGTCGAGCCGGACCGCGGGGTTGTCGTAGATCCCCTGTGAATCGGCGACCGCCGCGGTCAGGAACGGATCGAAGTGCTCGAGGGTGACGGCGCGCTGGAAGCCGATCAGCGCGGTCGGCGACCCCCACACCTTCCAGCTGGGGGAGTCCGGCCCGAAGAAGCCGTAGTCGTCGCGGCGCAGGGTCGACGGGTCGAAAGCCATTGCACATGCTCCTTTGCAGTGCCGAGGCAGAGCCTCACAGGTGAATACAACACCACCGTAGCAATAGCGTGTGATGAATACAACGGTTGCGTAGGATTAGGTCGGACGCGGGGGTATCGTCCAGGGGAGAAAGGTAGGTGGGCGTGTGACCGCGACGCAGGAGCAACGACCGCGACGCCGCTATGCCCCGCGTCTGCCACCGGAGCAACGCCGCGCGCAACTGCTCGACGCCGCGTTCACCGTGCTCGGCCGGATGGAGCTGCACGAGTTGAGCATGGAGGCCGTCGCGCAGGAGGCCGGGGTGGGGAAGCCGGTGCTGTACACCGTGTTCAAGACCCGTGCCGAACTCGTCGAAGCACTGCTGGAACGCGAACGCGAACGCGGGCTGGATCAGATCGCCGATACGCTGCCGAAAGACTTGCTCGACACCGACCCGTTGACCGCGGCCTCGGCGACTGTCGAAGCCTTTGTCGGTGTGGCACTGGAGAATCCGGCCCGCTGGCGACTGATTCTCGCCACGCCGGCGAGCGCTCCCGACGAATACCGTGCGGCTCTTCGTGCTTCGCGTGCCGATATCTTGGAGCGCGCGGAATCGCTTGTCCGCATGGGAATTTCGCTGTCACCACGCTGGTCGAGCATGGATGCCGGGCTGCTCGCGAACTCGACCCTCACCGTCGCCGAAATGCTCGGTCGGCTGGCCGTGAGCGAGCCGGAAGCGTATCCGCGCGAACGGCTTCAGGCCTACGTCCGCTCGATCGTCAGCCTGCTGACCGGGCCGTGATGGTCAGCGGTTCTCCCGCGCCAAGCGCATCGTCTCGGTCAGCAACTTCGACACCGCGGCCGCCTCGGTGAGGAACCCGTCGTGCCCGTCGCGAGAATGCACGATCTCGAGACCCGCACAGCCCGGCAGCCCTTCGGCCAACTCGGCCTGAGTGTGCAAGGGGTACAGGCGATCCGAGTCGACCCCGCCGACCACGCACGGCACCGACGTCGAAGCCAGCGCGGCAGCGATACCGCCGCGCCCGCGACCCACATCGTGGCGGTTCATGGCCTCGCTGAGCAGCACATAGGTGGCTGGATCGAAGCGCTGACACAGCTTGTCGGCCTGGTGCTCGAGGTAGCTCTGCACCGCGTACCGTCCACCGGTCCACGGGTCTTCCTCGCCCTGGGCCTTGTTGGCGAAGCGGTGATCGAGTTCGCCCTCGGTGCGGTAGGTCAGGTGCGCGATGCGCCGGGCCAGCCCCATGCCGGTCATCGGCGCGCGACCGGTGCCGTGATAGTCGCCGCCCTGCCAGTCGGGATCGGCCGTGATGACGGCCATCTGGGTGGTCTGGGTGCCGATCTGATCGGCGGTGGCGCGAGCGCCCACGGCCAGCACCAGCGCGGCGCTGACCCGCTCGGGCAGGCCGATGATCCACTCGAGCACCCGCATGCCGCCCATCGAGCCGCCGACGACCGCGCCGAGCCGCTCGATCCCGAGCACCTCGAACAACCGTGCCTCGGCGTTCACCTGATCGCGAATGGTCAGCTCGGGAAACCGTGAGCCCCAAGGCTTGCCGTCGGAGGCGAGCGAGGACGGGCCGGTGCTGCCCTTGCAGCCGCCGAGCACGTTGGTCGCGATCACACACCACTCGTCGGTGTCGATCGGCGCGCCGGGTCCGACCATGCCTTCCCACCAGCCGGGTGCCCCGTCGGGCCCACCGACGACATGCGAGTCGCCGGTGAGCGCGTGTTCGACGAGCACCACATTGTCCAGGGTGGGCGAGAGCTCGCCCCAGCGTTGCACCGCCAGCCGCACATCGCGAACCTCGGCGCCGTTCTCCAGCGTCACGTCCCCGATGGCGACCACACCGACACGCCCGTCCGGGGGTGGCAGCAGGTCCACCCCGGTTCCGGGTCGGGCGATCGGCGATTCGGTGCTCACAGTCACGTCGTCGCCGCCGCGAACCCGGCCCGCAGATCGGCCAGAATGTCTTCGATTCCCTCGATACCCACGGCGAGCCGGACCAGGCCGGGAGTAACGCCGGCCGCCAGCTGCTCTTCGGGCGTCAACTGCGAGTGCGTCGTCGACGCTGGGTGAATCACGAGGGAACGCACATCACCGATGTTAGCTACATGGCTGTGCAGGCTGAGCGCGTCCACGAACTTCTTGCCCGCATCGACACCGCCCGCCAGCTCGAACGCCACGATCGCGCCCGCGCCCTTGGGCGCCAGCTCCTTGGCCCGCGCGTGCCAGGGCGAGGACTCGAGCCCCGCATAGAACACCGCGTCGACGCCCGGCTGCTCGGCGACGAACTTCGCGACCGTCTCGGCATTGCTGACGTGCCGTTCGACGCGCAAGCTCAGCGTCTCGATGCCCTGCGCGATGAGGAACGCGTTGAACGGCGAGACCGCCGCGCCCAGATCGCGCAGCAACTGCACGCGCGCCTTGAGCGCGAACGCGGGCGCGCCCAGATCGGCGAATACCGCACCGTGGTAGCTGGGGTCGGGCTCGGTGAAACCGGGGAAGCGTGCTTGGCCGTCGGCGTCGCGCACGGTCCAATCGAACGTGCCGCCGTCGACGATCACGCCCGCCACGGCCGTACCGTGCCCACCCAGGTACTTCGTCGCCGAATGCACGACGATGTCGGCGCCGTGGGCCAGCGGCTGGATCAGGTACGGGGTGGCGACGGTGTTGTCGACGATCAGCGGAAGGCCGTTGGCGTGCGCGACACCGGCGATGCCGGGAATGTCGAACACCGCACTGCTCGGATTGGCGATGGTCTCGCCGTAGAACGCCTTGGTGTTGGGCTGGATCGCCGCTTCCCACTGCGCGAGGTCATCGGGATCCTCGACGAACGAGACCGTGATCCCCAGCTTGGGCAGCGAGTAGTGGAAAAGGTTGTAGGTGCCACCGTAGAGATGCGGGCTGGACACGATGTGGTCGCCCGCGCTCGCCAGGTTCAGGATCGCGTAGGTCTCCGCGGCCTGTCCGGAGGCCAGCAGCAACGCCGCGACGCCACCTTCGAGCGCGGCAACCCGCTGCTCCACCGCGTCCTGAGTGGGGTTCATGATCCGGGTGTAGATGTTGCCCGGCTCGGCGAGGCCGAACAGCGCGGCGGCGTGATCGGTGTCGCGGAAGGTGTAGGAGGTGGTCTGGTAGATCGGCAGCGCCCGCGCGTTGGTGCTCGCGTCGGGGGCCTGGCCCGCGTGGACCTGCTTGGTCTCGAAGGACCAGTTCTCGGGCAGGGAAGAGTCAGTCATGTCGTGCTCCAGTGGGTGTGCGCCGGGGGGATCTCGTCAACTGGGTCGGATCGACGGGCAACAACACATGGGGGCCTCCTGCAATGCGCGCTTGCTCTCGACTTTCGAGAGCCCGGTCATCACCCGGAGCACCCCACCGCAGCTGGAGGGTTGCCGACCAGCGAGCCGGGGCTTGGCGCTGGTACTCATGACCTTGCCGTCATGTTAACCGGACATCTCCCACGCGCGGAAACTTCCCCCGCATTTCACGCTGAAGATCACTCGGTCGACGGTGTGCCGAAGCCGGGCGTGTCGTCGACCGGTGCGAAGGTAGCGCCGCCGCCGTGGTGATCGCGGTGATGATCCGTGACAAGCCGGAAAACCTGATCGAAGGCGACGAACACGATAACCGAGTGCCGATCGCGGCCTGACCTATACGCAGAGCCGCGATAAACCACTGATTTCGCGAGGACATGGGTAACTCACCGGGGACGGGCTGAATTAGCCCGTCCCTTGCCGCCAGCCGCCAGCGTAAATCTCGCGGCACGTAGTCTGGCCAGAAGTCCCGGGGAGGCGGAACAGCCGTCCCGCACAGTGGGGCCTCCCATCGCGGTGAGGTGGGGGACAGCAGTACGCTCGTCTTGTTTGCACCACACGTCCCGCAGACAACGCGGGGCATATACGTTGTCTGTTGGAACTGCTGGGGTCCGCTCACAAGCGTGTTCGCCTAGCCGTGCAATAAGGGCACCCACCGAGGAGGACACGAAGATCCATGTCCAAGATCAAGGTTGAAGGCACCGTTGTAGAACTCGACGGCGACGAGATGACCCGGATCATCTGGCAGTTCATCAAGGACAAGCTGGTCCATCCCTATCTCGACGTGAACCTCGAGTACTACGACCTCGGTATCGAGTACCGCGACAAAACCGATGACCAGGTCACGGTCGACGCGGCCAACGCCATCAAGAAGCACGGCGTCGGCGTCAAGTGCGCCACCATCACCCCGGACGAAGATCGGGTGAAGGAATTCGGTCTCAAGAAGATGTGGCGCTCGCCCAACGGCACCATCCGAAACATTCTGGGTGGCACCATCTTCCGCGCGCCGATCATCATCTCGAACGTGCCGCGCCTGGTGCCCGGCTGGACCAAGCCGATCATCATCGGCCGCCACGCGTTCGGCGACCAGTACCGCGCCACCGACTTCAAGGTCTACGAGGCGGGCACCGTCACGCTGACCTTCACGCCGGAAGACGGCAGCGAGCCGATCATCCACGAGGTCGTGAAGATGCCCGAAGACGGCGGCGTCGTCATGGGCATGTACAACTTCAAGAAGTCCATCGAGGACTTCGCGCGGGCCTCGTTCAACTACGGCCTGCAGCAGAACTACCCGGTGTACCTCTCCACGAAGAACACCATTCTCAAGGCCTATGACGGCATGTTCAAAGACACCTTCCAGGAAGTCTTCGACGCCGAGTTCAAGGCCGAGTTCGACGCGGCGGGCCTGACCTACGAGCACCGCCTGATCGACGACATGGTCGCCTCCTCCATGAAATGGGAGGGCGGCTACGTCTGGGCCTGCAAGAACTACGACGGCGACGTGCAGTCCGACACCGTGGCCCAGGGCTTCGGCTCGCTCGGCCTGATGACCTCGGTGCTGCTCACCCCGGACGGCAAGACCTGTGAGGCCGAGGCCGCGCACGGCACGGTCACCCGGCACTACCGCCAGCACCAGCAGGGCAAGCCGACCTCGACCAACCCGATCGCGTCGATCTTCGCCTGGACCCGTGGCCTCGAACACCGCGGCAAGCTGGACAACACCCCCGAGGTGATCGGCTTCGCGCAGGCGCTCGAGGACGTGGTCATCAAGACCGTCGAGGGCGGTCAGATGACGAAGGACCTCGCGGCGCTCGTCGGCGGGGACCAGGGTTACCTGAGCACCGAGGAATTCCTCGGCGCGCTGGACGCCAACCTGGCTCGCGCACTGAAGTGATGTGCTGCGTTTCGCGCTGAACCGCGAAACCGCACGGCTGTAAGAAAGCGCTCGCATCGAATCCGATGCGAGCGCTCTTCCGCCTCTCCGCGTATTCAGGCCGGACTCGAGTGACGTGAGACCTGCGTCGGCGGCCTGCGGGATCAGTGGTGGTTCGGTTTGCTCGACCCGGTGAGTTACCCATGTTCTCGCGAGATCAGTGGGTTGTTTGCCGGGTCGATTTCGTGCACGGTGGGCTAACTCACGCTCTGCTCGGGTAGCGAATGGGTACCCGCGCCCGTTGCATGGAGGCGTGACTTCTTCCATTGCAGCCCCTGATCGCCTCGGCGAGCCACGTACCAGCTGGCATGTCCCGGCGATGCTCGCGTTGGCGCTGGGTGGATTCGGAATCGGCACCACCGAGTTCGTGACCATGGGGTTGCTGCCCGACATCGCGCGGGCCTTCGATATCTCCGAGCCGTCGGCCGGGCACGCGGTGTCGGCGTACGCGCTGGGTGTCGTGGTCGGCGCGCCGCTGATCGCCGCGTTGTGCGCGCGGGTGGCGCGCAAGAAATTGCTCATCGTGTTGATGGTCGCGTTCGCCATCGGCAATATCGCCACGGTCCTCGCACCGACTTTCGGCACGCTCGTGCTGGCCCGCTTCGTGTCCGGCCTGCCGCACGGCGCGTACTTCGGTGTCGCCTCGCTGGCGGCGGCCACCCTCGCGCCCGTCGGCCAGCGGGCCAAGGCGGTCGCCGCGGTCATGCTCGGGCTCAGCGTGGCGAATGTGATCGGTGTGCCTGGCGCGACCTGGCTCGGTCAGCATCTGGGCTGGCGTGACGCCTACGTGGTCGTCGCCGTGATCGGCGTGGCGACAGTGGCCGCCCTGTGGCGCTACGTGCCCGCCCTGACCAGCATGAAGATCACCAACCCGATGACCGAATTGGGCGCGCTGCGTCGCCCGCAGGTGCTGCTCACCCTGGCCGTCGGCGCGATCGGCTTCGGCGGCATGTTCGCCGTCTACACCTACATCGCCACCACCATGACCGACGTCGCGGGGATGCCCATCGGCGCGGTGCCGATCGTGCTCGCGCTGTTCGGCCTCGGCATGATCGTGGGCAATATCGGCGGCGGCATCCTCGCCGACCGCGGCGTCGACCGCTCGATCTTCATCGCCATGATCGCGATGGTGGTCATCCTCGCCGGCTTCGTCCTGGCTGCCCACAACCCCATCACCGCCTCGATCGGCGCCTTCCTCGTCGGCGCCTCCGGCGCGGCCTTGGCCCCCGGCCTCCAAACCCGCCTCATGGACGTGGCAGCCGACGCCCAAACTCTCGCCGCCGCCCTCAACCACGCCGCCTTGAACATGGCCAACGCCGCCGGCGCCTGGCTCGGCGGCCTCGTCATCGCCGCCGGCCTCGGCTACACCGCCCCGGCGATGGTCGGCGCCGTCCTCGCTGTAGCCGGTGTCCTCCTGTTCACCCTGACGGTGTTCCTACAACGCCGCTCCGCACACAACACGCCGTAACCGATTGGTACCCTTCCTCACCTCGACATACGGTGCCCCACATGCCGAGCCACCTGCACGAAGGTTTGCTTGACCTTTTCCGCACGGATCTCCTACTGGCCCCGTCATTGCTGGCTGAGGAGTTCAGCGTCCCGCTGCCGGGCCTGTCACAAATGCGGGCAGAGCCATGTGACTTCACTGACGTCGGGCCCAAGGAGTTTCGCGGTGACCTGGCGCTCAGCACTCATGACGATCGGGACATTCCCGTTCTCGGTGTGTGCGTGGAGGTGCAGTTGTCCAAGGCGGATGTGCGCCGCTGGAAATGGCCGGTCTACCTGACCACCCTGCGATCGCGGCTGTGTTGCCCGGTGGTTCTGTTGGTGGTGACGCCGAGCAGGAAGGTCGCGAAGTGGGCCGAGCAGCCAATCGAGCTCGATACCGTCGGATCGGTCATCCAACCCCTGGTGCTAGGCCCCGACCGCTTCCCCGTCGTGACCGACCCAGATGAGGCCAGGCGGCGTCCCGAGCGGGCGACGCTGTCGGCGATCGCCCACGGCGCAGGCGCCCACATGGAGGAGGTCCTTGCGGCTTTCCTGGCCGGGCTGATGAAAACCGACGACGAACATGCGAAAATGTATCTTGATCTGGTCGACGACGCGTTGACCGTCCCTGCAAGCCGACGCCTGGAGGAACTGATGGAGAGCACGCCTCAATACCGCGGCCGCATCGCTACCAAGTACATAGCGAAGGGGCGCGAGGAGGGGCGCGCGGAGGGGCGCGCGGAGGCGGACGCGAAGGTCGCCAAGGCTGCCGCGCACGCCGTGCTCACCGTACTTACCGCTCGCGGGCTCGAGTTGTCCGCGGCGCAACGGACGCAGCTGGCCGCATGCACCGACCTCGACCAGCTCGACGTGTGGTTGAAGCAGGCCGTTACCGCGACCCGTACCGACGAACTCTTCGGCTGACTCCGAGCGTCGGAGTTGGCCGCTTCGTCAACGGATCTAGTAGGCCGTGGCGGGCCTGCCCCAGCCGATGCTGAGCTGGACGGCTCGCTGCCAGCGTTCGTATTCTTCGTCGCGGATTCGGCGGTCCGGGGCAGGGGTCCACTGGGCGGCGACCTTCCAATTGCGGCGTAGGCCTTGGAGATCGGGCCAGTAGCCGACGGCCAGGCCTGCTGCGTAGGCGGCGCCGAGGGAGACGGTTTCGGTGACCAACGGGCGCATCACCGGGGTGTCGAGGACATCGGCGATTATTTGCATGAGCAGGTTGTTGGCGGCCATACCGCCTGCTACGCGGAGGGATTTCGCCTGCAGGCCCGCGTCGGCGTTCATGGCCTCGACCACGTCGCGGGTTTGCCATGCGGTGGCCTCCAGGACGCCGCGGGCCAGGTGGCCTTTGGTGACGTAGGAGGTCAGGCCGATGAGCAGGCCGCGGGCGTCGCTGCGCCAGTGGGGGGCGTAGAGGCCGGAGAAGGCGGGGACGAGGTAGCAGCCGCCGTTGTCGTCGACTGTGCTTGCGAGAGTTTCGATTTCGGGGGCGGTGGCGATCAGGCCGACGATGTCGCGCAGCCATTGGACCAGGGACCCGGTGACCGCGATCGGGCCTTCCAGCGCGTAGACCGGTTCGGGGCCGACCTGGTAGCCGATGGTGGTGAGCAGGCCGTGTTCGGAGCGGATCAGTTCGGTGCCGGTGTTCATCATGAGGAATCCGCCGGTGCCGTAGGTGCATTCGGTTTCGCCTGGGGCGAAGCAGGTTTGGCCGAAAAGAGCGGCGTGCTGATCGCCGAGGGCGGCGCCGATCCGCACACCGGGAACGACTGTGCGGGCGGTGCCGAAATCGCCGGTCGATGGTTCGATGCGGGGGAGCATGGCGGGCGGAATGTCGAAGAACCGCAACAGTTCCGCGTCCCACTGGCGGGTGGCGAGGTTCATCAGCAGGGTGCGGCCCGCGTTGGTGACGTCGGTGACGTGCTCGGTGCCGCCGGTCAGTTTCCAGATGAGCCAGCATTCCATGGTGCCGAAGAGCACGTCGCCGCGTTCGGCTCTGGCGCGCAGGCCCTCGACATTGTCGAGCAGCCAGCGCAGTCGGGGTGCGGCGAAGTAGGTCGCCAAGGGGAGCCCGCTCAACTCCGGAATACGCTGGGCGCCTGGAAGTTCCTTCAATCGATCGACCAGCTCCTCGGTGCGCACGTCCTGCCAGACGATGGCCAGCCGCACCGGCTGCCCGGTGCGCCGATCCCACACGACGGTGGTCTCGCGCTGATTGGCGATCCCGATCGCGGCCACCTGGTCGACGGTGATCCCGGCGTCGCGCAGCGCCGCGGGCACGATCCGCTCCACGGTCCGCCAGATCTCGAGCGCGTCCTGTTCCACCCATCCCGACCTGGGGTAATGCTGGCGATGTGTCCGCTGCGCCATTCCCGCCAGCCGCGCGTGCTGGTCGAAGACGATGCAGCGACTCGAGGTGGTCCCCTGGTCGATGGCGAGCACGAAGCGTTGAGTCATCGGCAGCTGCTCTCGTCGGCGGTGCGTGTCTGCATGGCGAAAGGCACGATGTCCGAGCTCATCGCGCTGCCGTCAGGTCGCGGTGCACGGCGAGAGCGGCGGCCAGTACCTGCTCAATTGCGGCGGGACGCACCTGTAACCGGTTGTCGCACAGCCGATCCGTCGGCCCGGTGATGCCGATAGCCGCGACGACGAGCCCACCTCTGGCTCGAACGGGCGCGGCGACCCCCGCTTCGCCGGAGCGATGCTCCTCGACTTCGTCCGCCCAACCACGCCGTCGAACCTCGGCGATCGCACGGTCGAGCCGGTCTCGTTCGGTGATCGTGCGCCGGGTGAACCCTTGGAGTGCAACGACTTCCGCTGCGGCGTCATAGGCCAGCAGTACCTTGCCGAGCGCGGTCGCATGGGCGGGCAGTACCTCACCGACTGCCAGGGCCTGCTCGCTGTTGTCGGGCCGAAAGACGTGGTGGATCACCGTGATCCCGGTATCGCGCGCCACGGCGATGCGGACCGATTCCCCGGAACGCGAGGCGAGTGCGTCGGCCCGGTGGATCGCCCGGGAACGCAACTCGTTCACATCGAGCCGATCGGTCCCGAGTTCGCCGATCGCCTGGCCGAGTAGGTACTTGCCGGTGCGTGCGTCCTGGCCGACGAATCCGACTCCGAGCAGCGTCCGCAGAATGCCGTGCGCGGTGGGTTTGGCCAGGTCGAGCGCGGTCGCGATCTCGCCGACGCCCAGCGGTCCCGACCCGCGCGCGAGCAGACGCAGCACGGCGGCGGCGCGTTCGATCGACTGGATCGGGCCAGGCATGGCCCCGAACCTACCACCGTTCAGCATTGTCGAACGGCGTGTGTGGTGTACGCGGCCGCGCGTTCCTAGCGTGGGTTTCGGGCACAGGTGCCCGATCGGCGGACTCGAAGGTGAGATCCGGGAAGGACGACACATGAACCGGTACGTGGGCGCGATCGACCAGGGCACGACCTCGACGCGATTCATGGTTTTCGACCACAGAGGCACCGTTGTGGCCCGCCACCAGCTCGAACACTCCCAGCTCATGCCGCGCCCCGGCTGGGTCGAACACAATCCGGACGAGATCTGGGAACGTACCCGCACCGTCGTCAAGACCGCCCTCTCGCTCGCCGACCTCACGGCAGACGACCTCGCCGCCATCGGCGTCACCAACCAGCGCGAGACCACCGTCGTGTGGAACCGCCGCACCGGCCGCCCGTATGGCAACGCCATCGTCTGGCAGGACACCCGCACCGACCGCATCATCGCCGACCTCGATGCCGCCGGGCAAAGCGCGCTCATCCGCGCGAAGACCGGCCTGCCGCCCGCGCCGTATTTCTCCGGCGGCAAGCTGAAGTGGATCCTGGACAACATCGCGGGCGTGCGCGCCGACGCTGAGCGCGGTGACGCCCTGTTCGGCACTCTGGACAGCTGGCTGATCTGGAACCTCACCGGTGGCGTGCACGTCACCGACCCCACCAACGCGTCGCGCACCATGCTGATGGATCTCGAAACCCTCGATTGGGACGACGAACTCCTCGCGATCTTCGGCATCCCGCGCGCCATGCTGCCGACCATCGCGCCCTCGTCGAACGCGGACCTGTTCGGGACGACGAAGCCCGATGGCCCGTTCAAAGGTTCGGTGCCCATCGCGGGCGTGCTCGGCGACCAGCAGGCCGCGGGTGTCGGGCAGGTGTGCTTCCAGCCCGGCGAGGCCAAGAACACCTACGGCACCGGCAATTTCCTGATGCTCAACACCGGCACGGAGATCGTGCGCTCCAACCACGGCCTGATCACCACCGTCGCGTACCAGTTCGGCGCCGGCAAGCCCGCCTACGCGCTGGAGGGTTCGATCGCGGTCACCGGGTCCGCGGTGCAGTGGTTGCGCGACCAGATGGGCATCATCGCCGGGGCCGCGCAGATCGAAGACCTCGCCGGTCAGGTACCGGATTCCGGCGGCGTGTACTTCGTGCCTGCCTTCTCCGGTCTGTTCGCGCCGTACTGGCGACCCGATGCCCGCGGCGCGGTTGTCGGCCTGTCGCGCTACAGCAACAACGCCCACTTGGCCAGGGCCACCCTGGAATCCATCGCCTACCAGACCCGCGACGTGGTCGAGGCCATGCAGCGCGACGCCGGTGTCCGGCTGGCGACGCTGCGGGTGGACGGCGGCGTCACCGCGAACCAGCTGGCCATGCAGATCCAAGCCGACCTGCTCGGCGTCCCGGTCTCGCGGCCGGTCGTCGCCGAGACCACCGCGCTCGGTGCCGCCTACGCCGCCGGATTGGCCGTTGGCTTCTGGAGCGGCACCGACGAACTGCTCGACAACTGGTCCGAAGACATCCGCTGGCACCCGACCTGGTCGCAGGAGCAACGCGAACACGGCTACCGCCGCTGGCTCAAAGCCGTCGAGCGGACCCTCGACTGGGCCGAAATCTGAGTCACCACAATACTTTCGAGAAGGAGATCATCGTGTCTGTGCAACTGGACCCCACCTACCGTGAGCAGGCTGTCGGCACGCTCGACACCGCCGAGGTCGATGTCCTTGTCATCGGCGGCGGCGTAACCGGCGCCGGTGCCGCGCTCGACGCCGCCGCGCGCGGGCTGTCGGTAACCCTGGTGGAGGCACGCGATTTCGCCGCGGGTACCTCGAGCCGATCGTCGAAGCTCATCCACGGCGGCCTGCGCTACCTGGAGCAGATGGACTTCGCGTTGGTGCGCGAGGCGCTCAAAGAGCGTGGGCTGCTGCTGAATACGCTCGCGCCACACCTGGTGCGTCCGGTGCCGTTCCTGTTTCCGCTCCAGCACCGGGTGTGGGAGCGCGCCTACATCGGTGCCGGTATCGCCCTCTACGACACGCTCGGTGGCGCGCGCACGGTTCCGATGCACAAGCACCTGACCCGTTCCGGCGCACTGGAACTCGCGCCCGCGCTGCGCGACGACGCGATGACCGGTGCCATCCGCTACTACGACGCGCAGGTCGACGACGCCCGCCACACGATGATGATCGCCAGGACCGCCGCCGAGAACGGTGCCACGGTACTGACCCGGACCAAGGTGATCGGGCTGGAACGCGACGGTGAGAAGGTCGTCGGTGCGCGTGTGGAGGACCTGGAAACCGGTCTGACGCACACCATTCGGGCTCGCACGGTGATCAGCGCGACCGGTGTGTGGACCGACGACATGATCAAGATGACCGGGGTGGACTTCCCGTTCCACGTCCAGATGTCGAAGGGCGTGCACATCCTCGTGCCGCGCGACCGGCTGAACCTGCACACCGGCATGATCATGCGCACCGAGAAGTCGGTTCTGTTCGTGATCCCGTGGGCCGAACACTGGATCATCGGCACCACCGACACCGAATGGGCACTCGACAAGAACCACCCCACGGCCACCGCCGCCGACGTGCGATACATTCTCGACCACGTCAATTCGCTGCTGCGTGAGCCCTTGACCAGGGCAGACATCGTCGGTACCTACGCGGGCCTTCGCCCGCTGATGACCGGCGCCACGAAGGAGACCGCGAAGCTCTCGCGCGAACACGCCGTCGCCGAACCCGCGCCGGGCCTGTTCGTGATCGCGGGCGGTAAGTACACGACCTACCGGGTGATGGCCGCCGATGTCGTCGACGCCGCGGCCGCGCGCCTGGGTGGACAGATCCCCGCCTCGTCGACCGCGCGGTTGCCCATCGTCGGCGCGGACGGCTACTTCGACATGCTCGCCGACGCGCCCGCACTGGCGGTGGCCCAGCGACTGCCCGTCGACGTCGTCGAACACCTGCTCGGCCGCTACGGCTCGCTGACCACCGACCTCTTCGACCTCATCGCCACAGATCCCGCACTGCGCCAATCGATTCCGGGCGCCGCGGACTACATCGCCGCCGAGATCGTCTACGCCGTCACCAACGAGGGCGCGCTGCACCTCGACGACATCCTCACCCGCCGCACCCGCATCTCCATCGAGGTCCCCGATCGTGGCCTCGCCGCAGCACCGGAAATCGCCTGCCTGATCGCACCCCTGCTCGGCTGGAACGAGGAGACCACCAACGCCGAGATCAACCGGTACTACGACCGGGTCCACGCCGAACTCGCCGCCAACGAGGCGGGCGACGACGCCGCGGCCAACGCGGCCAGACTGGTCGCGGCCCGCTGACCGGCGCGCCGAAAGCCCGGACTGCCGTCGGGGCCCGGCACCCTCGCGGACAACTATCGTGAAGCACCGCAAGGTGTAGGAAATCCGTAGCGCATCCGTAGCGCGGGGCGTACCGTATCGACCATGGGCATCCCAGCAGAGCTACCCGAGATTCCGCAGCGAGAGCTCCGTAACGATGCGAGCCGGGTTCTGCGCGATGTTCGTTCAGGACTGTCCTTCACGATCACTGTCGATGGGGCGCCTGTTGCCGATCTTGTTCCGCATCGACACGCGCGTCGTCGAGCGGCAGTGCCCCGAGCAGAGGCGATCGCTGCCTTTGCCGGGTTGTCGGCGCCGGCCACAGCACAGCCGGTGGCCGATGATCTGGTCGACGATTCTCTCTACGACCCGTATGACCGGGCTTACCGACGCGGTGAATTCGCTGGGGACGGCACTGAATGACCTCGACTCCGGCCAGAGGCGTCGTCGATACGAATGTGTTGATCCTCATCGATGAACTCGATCCGGCGGAGTTGCCCGACGAGCTCATGATCAGCGCGGTGACGATGGCAGAACTCGCCGCCGGTCCGCACTATGCCGCAGAGCCGGGTGAACGGGCTCGTCGGATCGAGCGGGTGCAGAACGCTGAGGCGTTGTTCGAGCCGATCCCGTTCGACGCCAGGGCCGCACGCCGCTTCGGGCACGTAGTGGCCGCCGTTCTGGCGAGCGGCCGCAATCCGCGACCCCGGCGGATCGACCTGCTCATCGCCTCGATCGCCTCGGCCAATCGGCTCCCGTTGTTCACCGTGAACCCCCAAGACTTCGCTGGTTTGAGCGAGCTGCTGACAGTGGTGCCCGTGACGCATCCAGACCAGCGCACACTGATCTGAACACGACGCCAGGCTGGTCGCGGCCCGCTGACCTCGGCCGACCGTGTGGTGGTTAGCGTGTGCACATGGAATCGCGAATCACCCTCCGACGAACCGCGGCGCTGTCGTGAGCCGGGGCACCATCCTGATCACCGGCGCCAGCTCCGGGCTCGGCGCCGAGATGGCCCGCCAGTTCGCCGTGCTCGGGTACGACCTCGGCCTGTGTGCTCGCCGGACCGAGCGTCTGGACGAACTGCGCGCGCAGATCCTCGCCGATCACCCCGACCGCGTCGTCTCGGTGAAGCAACTCGATGTCACCGATGACGCCGCGGTGTTCACTGTCTTCGACGAGTTCGCCGACGAATTCGGCACCGTCGACCGGGTGATCGTCAACGCGGGCCTCGGTAAGGGCGCGCCGTTGGGCACCGGCCATCACAAGGCCAATCGCGAGACAGCCGTGGTGAATTTCCTTGCCGCCCTTGCTCAAAGCGAGGCGGCGTTGAAGATCTTCCGCGCGCAGGGGCGCGGCCACCTGGTGATGATCTCCTCGATCTCCGGCCTGCGCGGCATGCCCAAGACGCTCACCACCTACGCGGCCACCAAAGCAGGCGTCGCGGCGCTGGCCGAAGGCGTTCGCGCGGAAGCGATTCCGGGCGTCGATGTCTCGGTGGTCTACCCCGGGTACATTCGCTCGGAGATGAACGACCGCGTCAAGCATCAGCCGAAGTTCATGGTGGACACCGAAACCGGGGTCCGCGCCATGGTCGCCGCGATCGAGAAGCGTCGCGCCAATGCCTATGTTCCCGGTTGGCCGTGGGTGCCGGTCGGTTTCGCGCTGCGGATCCTGCCGCTGCCGCTGGTCCGCAAACTGATGTGAACACGACGAAGGCCGTGCCATCGGGCACGGCCTTCGCGTGGGATCTCAGTCCTGCGGGGGCAGCAGGTGCTTGCCGTGCTTGTCCGTGGACAGTGCCAGCGAGCTGATGTACTGGATCTCGCCTTCGGGACCGGGCACCGCCGAGGCGATCATGTCCGGGCGCTCGAAGTCCATGCCGGTGACATGGCAGGTGAGCAGGTCGCCCGACGGATTGCCGTGTTCGTCGAACATTGGCGCTTCGATGCCGTCGTCGGCGCGCCGCAGGTAGTACTTGCCCTTGGTGGCGATCGCGGTGAGCGGGGTCGCGATAAAGGCGACCAGCACCGCGACCAGTGGCGAGTACGGCTTGAGCAGCTCACCGAACAGCCCGAAGAAGGTCATGATCGACAGCACCGCCGACAGCCCGAAACCGACCAGACCGACCGGGTTGAAGTCGTAGAGCATGCCGCGCCGGAATTCCGGCACCTTCGGCGAGATCTTCAGCAGGTACTTGTTCACCGCGATATCGGTGGCCACGGTGACGATCCAGGCGATGCCGCAGTTGGCGTAGAAGCCCAGGATGTTATTGAGGAAGTCGAACATGTTCGCCTCCATCAGCACCAGCGCGACACCGAGGTTGACCACCAGGAACACCAGGCGACCCGGGTAGGTCTTGGTGACCCGGGTGTAGGAGTTGGTCCAGGCCAGCGAGCCCGAGTAGGCGTTGGTCACGTTGATCTTCACCTGGCTGATAACCACCAGCACCACGGCCAGTGTCATGGCCAGCCAACCCGGCACCATGTCCTTGTAGATCTCCAGGAACTGATGCACCGGCTGGTTCGCGATGCCTTGCGCCGCAGGAAGATTCGCGATCAGGTACACCGCGAGGAACAGGCCGACCACCTGCTTGGCCGCACCGAACAGCACCCAGCCCGGACCGGCGAGCAGCATCCAGCCCCACCACTTGGCCCGGTTCTCCGGGGTGCGCGGCGGCATGAACCGCAGGTAGTCGATCTGCTCGGCGATCTGGGCGATCAGCGACAGACACACGCCGGCGGCCAGCAGCGCGCCCGAAACGCTCACGCCCGCCCCGTTTTCCCCGCCGTAGGCGAAGAACGAGCCCACCGAATCGGGGTGGCGCACCAGCAGGAAGCCGAACGGCGCCACCATCAGCAGCAGCCACAGGGGAGTGGTCCACACCTGGAGTTTGGCCAGCGTGTTCATTCCGTAGATGACCAGCGGGAAGATGATGATCGTGGAGGCGAGATAGCCGAGCCACAACGGAATGCCGAGGCCCAATAGCAGGCCCTGGGCCATGATCGAACCTTCGAGCGCGAAGAAGATGAAGGTGAACGACGCGAACACGATATTGGTGATCACCGAACCGTAGTAGCCGAATCCGCTACCGCGCGTGATCAGATCGAGATCGATGTTGTAGCGCGCCGCGTAATAGGCAAGCGGAAATCCGGTGAGCATCACGACCACGGCGAAGATACCGATGCCGATCAGGGCGTTTCCGGTGCCGTGGGCGATGCCGATATTCGCGCCGATCGCGAAATCGGCCAGGTAGGCGATGCCGCCGAGCGCGGAGATGCCGACGACCGCGGGGCTCCATTTGCGGTAGCTCCGCGGGGCGAAACGCAGCGTGTAGTCCTCGAGTGTTTCTTTGGCGGCTGTATCTGCTCCGGCCATGTCTCTCTCTCCCTCATCGCTGCCGCACGATCCGGCGACTCACAGACGGTCGTTCATCGATGTAGACACGAATTTTCCGATTCGTTACGCCGCTGTTACGCGACTCGATGGTGACCGGGGTCACTGAAACCGCCGCGCAAAAACAAGCACGCGTGTATGTTTTTGGGCGGAGCGAGCGTCAGGAGACGACAGTGTTCGAATGGTCCGAGACCGATCTGATGATCCGCGACGCCGTGCGGGCGTTCATCGACAAGGAGGTCCGGCCGAACCTCGATGCCCTCGACAGCGGTGAGATGCTGCCGTATCCGATCCTGCGCAAGCTGTTCAGCCAGTTCGGGATCGATTCGCTGGGCGAGGACGCCGTCACGAAGATGCTCGCCAAGGAAGCGGCGGGCCCGAGCGAGGGCGGCAAGAAGCCGGGCAGTCCGTTCGGCGATCAGCAGTCGATGATGGCGGTGCTGATCAGCGAATTATCCGGCGTCTGTATGGGTTTGGTGTCGGCACTCGGGGTGAGCATCGGGCTCGGTGCCACCACCATCATGTCGCGGGGCACCCTGGCCCAGAAGCAGCGTTGGCTGGCCGACATCGTCACCTTGCGCAAGGTGGCGTCCTGGGCGATCACCGAACCCGACTCCGGCTCGGATGCGTTCGGCGGCATGCAGACTCGCGTCGAACGCGACGGCGAGGACTACATCCTCAACGGTCAGAAGACCTTCATCACCAACGGTCCGTGCGCCGACGTGATGATCGTTTACGCCAAGCTCGACGAGCGCGATGGCACCGGCAAACGCGACCGCAAGGTACTCACCTTCGTGCTCGACAAGGGCATGGAGGGCCTCACCCAGGGCAAACCGTTCAAGAAGATGGGCCTGCACTCCTCACCGACCGGCGAATTGTTCTTCGACAATGTCCGCCTCGGCAAGGACCGGCTGCTCGGCGAGACCGAGGAGCACAAGGGTGGCGACGGAAGAGAAAGTGCCAGAGCCAGTTTCACCGCGGAACGGATCGGTGTCGGGTTCATGGCGCTCGGCGTGATCGACGAATGTCACCGGCTCTGTGTCGATTACGCGCGCGACCGCACGCTGTGGGGTCAGGAGATCGGTCGCTTCCAGCTGATCCAGCTCAAGCTGGCCAAGATGGAAGTCGCGCGAATCAATGTGCAGAACATGGTGTTCAACGTGCTCGAGCGTGCTCGTGCGGGTAAGCCGCCGAGCCTGGCCGAGGCCTCGGCGATGAAGCTGTACTGCTCGGAGGCCGCGACCGAGGTGGCCATGGAGGCGGTGCAGTTGTTCGGCGGCAACGGCTATATGAGCGAGTACCGGGTCGAGCAGCTGGCCCGTGACGCGAAGTCGCTGATGATCTACGCGGGCAGCAACGAGATCCAGGTGACCCACATCGCCAAGGGTCTGCTCGGGAAGTGAGGCGGACCCGGCCGCGAACAGTGTTGTCGCGGCCGGGGTTTCACACCGCGCGCAGGTGCCCGCGGCTGGCGTAGATGTGCTCGGCGATCAGCGTGGCGATCCGGTCGGGTGCCTCCAGCATCGGCACATGCCCCACCCCGTGCACCAGGATCCGATCCGCCGACTCGGGGAGTTCGCGCAGGTAGCGGGTGGCGTACACGCTGTTGGGGATGATCCGGTCGTATTCGGCGAGCAGCATCCGAATCGGGGTGTCCAGCTCGCCGAGGTCGTCCATGCCCGGCGCGCGCAGGCTGCCGAGCAGCAGCGCGATCATCGCGTCGCAGTGCAGGACAGCGGTGAGCAAGGTCGCCCGGTCCCGGCGGGCGAAGGCGCCGGTGTGCTTGGTGACCAGCATTGCGGCCACCTGCTGCACGAGCGCGTTGTTGATCGCCACACCGCCGAGTCGCTTGCCGATCTCGATGAAGGGAATCATCGACGCGAACTTGAGGCCGATCCTGACCTGACTCAGCGAAGGCGATGCCCAGCCGCCCGCGGCGGCGATCGTGGTGAGCGTGCGCGCCCTGCCGCGTCGCGCCAGTTCGAGGCCGACCCAACCGCCCAGCGAATTGCCCGCGATATGGCAGGTGCGCCAGCCGAGCTCGTCGAGCTGGTCTTCGATCTGATCGGCCAGGGCATACACATCCATTGCCCAGCCTTCGACCTTCGGGCCACCCCAATGCCCGGCGAACGCGGGCGCGTATACCTCGCAATGGGCCGACATCCGTTGCGCGACCTGCTCCCAGCAGTGCGGCGACAGCAGGAACCCGTGTAGCAACAAGACCGGGTCGCCGGACCCGATATGCAGCGCCGCGACGGGCGTGGGGCGGGCGGTGGATTTGGCGGTGCGTGACGTCATCGTCATCACCCCTTCCTGGACGACGGTGTCCGGGGGAGTATCCCTGCCTGCATTGTACGGTCGTACGGTGCCGATAATCCTCTCCACTGTGAACGTCAACGGGGTCCGTGCCGCTTCGACCAAGGGCATGGTGGCCTGGTTGGCGGCGACCGAAGCCGACATCGTCTGCCTACAGGAGACCAGGGCGACCGACGCGCAGACCGCGGCGGCGCTGGCCCCCGCGCTCGACGCGGGTTGGGTGCTCTCCCACGCCGAGCCGGAATCCAAGGGCCGCGCGGGCGTGGGGATTCTGTCGCGGCGCGCACCCGACGCCGTGCGTATCGGGTTCGGCAGCACCGAGTTCGCCGAGGCGGGCCGCTATATCGAGGCCGATTTCGGCGACGTCACCGCGGCGAGCGTCTACGTGCACTCAGGGGAGGAGAACACCCCCAAGCAGGACGAGAAGTACCGGTTCATGGCCGAGCTGGGCGCGTACCTGAAGTCGCGCACCGGCGAGTTCGTGGTGAGTGGCGACTGGAATATCGCCCCCGCCGAGGTCGACCTGAAGAACTGGAAGGGCAACCAGAAGTCGGCGGGCTTCCTGCCCGAGGAACGCGCCTGGATCGCCGAACTGCTCGCCGCGGGCTACGTCGACGTGGTGCGCGCCCTGCACCCCGACGTAGCGGGCCCCTACAGCTGGTGGTCCTACCGCGGCCGCGCCTTCGATAATGACTCCGGATGGAGAATCGACTACCCGCTGGCCCGCGGCGAGCTGACCGGTCGCGCCAAGCAGGCCGTCGTCGAGCGCGCTGACGCCTACGACCAGCGCTGGTCCGACCACGCGCCGGTTACTGTCCAGTTCCGATGAAACTCTCACGCAAGACTCTCAGCCTGCTCGGCGGACTTGTGCTGGTCCTGGCGGCCATCGGCCTGACGTTGTTCGGCGGTCGTGGTACCGACACCACCACCACGACCACCACGCGGGCCGTAGCCGGGATCACCACCACCGTCAGCGCGCCGAAACCCGGCCCGCCCGCCGGGAATTCGTCGGCCTCGCCGGTGACCAAGACCGCCGGTGTGCCCGACCGCGCCTACACCACCCTGGTCGAAATCGATGCCGGTCGCTGGCCCGGCTCGGCCAACGCGCAGGGCACCAAGGGCGGCGAGCAGTTCATGAACCGTGGAACCAAACTGCCGCCCAAAGATTCGGCGGGCAATCCGGTGAAGTACCAGGAGTGGGATGTCAATCCCAAGCAGCGCAATCGGGGTCGTGACGCCGAACGCATCGTCACCGGCAGCGACGGCTCCGCCTGGTACACCGGCGACCACTACGAAACCTTCACCAGGATGCGCTGATGACTTCGCGAATGACGCTGTCGCAGTTCCTTGCTCGCCCCACCGCCGAGGCACCGACCGCCGCCACGACACCGGTGCTCGGTGCGTTGCCGGTGGATGCCAACCAGTTCAGCGGCGTTCGCTACGACGCCCCCGCCGACTACCGCGTGCGCGAACTGCGCGGCACCAAGATGCGCACCATGGCGGAGCTGTTCGACGAGTTCGCCGCGGCCTTCCAGTTCCCGTACTACTTCGGCGCCAACAAGGACGCCTTCGACGAATGCCTGCGTGACCTGGACGATTTCGTCGGCGACGCCCCCGGCTTCGTCGCGGTCGTCCGCACCGCCGACGACTTGCTGGCCGAGCAACCCACCGAACGCGCCTGGTTCGACGCGGCGATGCGCGACTGCGCCGCCTACTGGACCCGCCGCGATGTCGCCTTCCGCGTTGTCCTACAGGCTGACCCGGAAACCTTCGGCGCGGTCGCCCTGTCCTCCTGACCTGATTCCGGTGCCACCGGAATTGGCGGCTGCCACCGCGTAGCCAGCCCGCTTAACATTCTCACCGCGCGGCTGCGGAGGCCGCCGATGAGGAGAACTGAACACGATGAAGCGAGTATTGGCGAGTGCGGGCATTGCCGCCGCGATCATGATGTCGGGTGCCGCGGTGGCCTCGGCCGATGCGATGACGGCGCCGGTCGCGGGGCCCGCGGCCGGATCGTCCGACGGTGCCCTGATCGAAGTTCTGTTGCAGCAGATCGGGCTCGGTTCTTCCCAGCCGTGCGACGGGATCATGCTCGATACGTGCGTCCCCGTCGGCGCCGCGAGCGCGCCGCAGGCGGTGCCGGTGGCCGACAGCGGATCGGCGCTGATGACGCCGGAGGTCGTGCTGAGCATCAACGAGGCGCTCGCTTGGTTGTACAACGGCTCGTCGGATCCGTGTGTCAGCTTCGGACCGAACTGCGCGTGGGAATGACGCTCGTGTCCGTAGGGTTCCTTATGCGAGGTTCGCGCGGCTAGGGTCGATGACTGATGCGTCGAGGTCCGGCGGATCGGGACGGAGTTCTGCCGTGCGTTTCGCGACATTGATCCTTCTGGCGACGGCAGGAGCGATCGGGCTGTTGCCGCTGGCCGTTCCCGCGTTCGCCGCGCCGTCGGACACCACGTACGCACCGACCATGTTGGTGCTCGACGCCTCCGGCTCGATGCTGGCCGCCGACCCCAGTGGCGGCACCAAGATGGACGCGGCGAAGAAGGCGGTGCGCGGCTTCGTGGCGAGCGCGCCCACCGAGGCGAAGGTCGGGCTGTCGGTCTACGGCACCGGCACCGGCTCCACGGATGCCGAGAAGGCGGCGGGTTGCCGCGACGTGTCGGTGCTCGAAGCGGCCGACACCATCGACAAGCCCGCGCTCACAACGGCTGTCGACAACATCACGCCCAGCGGCTTCACCCCGATCGGCGCCGCGCTGCGCACCGCCGCGGGTGCGCTGCCGACCGAGGGACCGCGTTCGATCGTGCTGGTCTCCGACGGCCTCGACACCTGCGCACCGCCCGACCCGTGCGAGGTCGCGCGCGAACTCAGCGCGGGCGGCGCCGAAATCGTCATGCACGCCATCGGTTTCGGTGTCGACGACGCCTCCCGCGCCCAGCTGACCTGCATCGCGGAGACCACCGGTGGCACCTACACCGACGCCGCCGACGGCACAGCGCTCGAGCAGGTGCTGCCCCGGGTGAGCACCGCGGCATTGCGCGTCTACGCGTCGGCGGGCACTCCGGTCGAAGGTGGCGAGGGCTACCAGGACGCACCGGTGGTAGTGCCGGGGCAATACCTCGACACCATCGGCCACAAAAAGCCGCGCTACTACGCCGTCGACGTGCCAGAGGGGGCCACCGCCTACTTCAGCGGCACGGTGTCCTTTCCGCTCGGCGACGACGCGGTGCGTGCGAACAACAGCATGTACATGCGGGTATTCGGCGCAGAAGGCAAGGACTGCAACGTCTTCGAACACGAGAGCGCCGTGCGATCCACCGATGGTGTGGCGCTCACGGTCGGTTCGAAATGGACCGGCGCGACCGAACCGAAGGACGGCACGGTGCGCACCGACAAATGCAAGGGCGGCGGCCGGTACTACTTCACCGTGGAATGGGCCGGTGTCGCCGACAGCGCACCGCCGACGTTGCCGCTGGAACTGAACGTCGCGGTCGAACCGGGCGTCACCGACGCGGGCCCGGCAGCGCGACCCGAACCGGTGTCGTTCACCGTGCCGAGCAGTCCGGTCGAGCCGGTGGCCGGCGGCGGCTCGTTCAACGTGGCGACCGCGCTCGACGGGTCCGGTGTCTACAGCGACACCTTGCAGCGCGGCGAATTCGTGTTCTACAAGGTGAAACTCGACTGGGGTCAGGGCTTGGCCTATCGGGTGCGCTTCCTCGAGACATCGGGTCGGGGCCTGGACAATGTCTCGGCCGTCACCACCACGCTGTACACGCCGTACCGCGCAGAGATCGACCACGAATTCTCGTCCTACAACGGTTCGCCCGATACCGTGCCCACCAGCAGGGAAGCCTTGGCCATCCCCGAGGTCCGCTACCGAAACCGCGAATCCTCGGAAAAAGAGGTGTCGGAAAACGCACTGGCCGGCTGGTACTACATCGCCGTGCAGGCAGCACCGACCGTTCAGGACCGCGGTGCCGTCCGTCCCGTGCCCATCGAGCTGGACCTGGCGGTGACCGGCACACCGGAGCCGGGCCCCACCTATCAGACCGCGCCTGGGTCCACCAGTAGCGCTGTCGAGGACAAGCCCGACACCGCACAGAACGCGGACTCCGACGACGACAGCTCCACGGCGCTGCTCGGCACCAGCATCGCGCTCATCGCGGTCGCCCTCACCATCGGTGGCGTCGTCCTGATCACCCTGCTGCGTAAACGCAACCGCCGGTAGCGAGCGCTCCGGTGGGTGTTCCCACAGTTGGCTGAACAATGGGTCGTCGACGCTCTGCACCGGCCTATGCGGTCCGTTCCAGTCAGCGGTAGCGCTGGGCTAGGTCGTCGCCCAGGAGAACGAAAACGTCGGTGATCTGGTCGATCAACTCCTCGCGGGTGAGGTCCAGATCGCCGGCGAGCCAGGTCGTGAGGGTCTGGGTCAACCCGCCGACGAGATAGATCGCCCGGAAGTCGACCAGGTTCTGCGGGACGTTGCCGCCATAGAAGCCGGTGCCTTCCGCGGCGACGAGCCGGGCGAACGCGCGCACCGTGCGAGCGGTGCGCGCACGCAATTCCGGTGTAGCCATGCCCGCGATCAGCGCGGCGTGTGCCTTGCGTGGATCGTCGGTGAGCACCGAGATACCCGCGTCGATCGCGGCATGGGCTTGGGTGCGGCTGTCGGGGGCCGCGGTCGCCAGTGCCGTCGCGATCGCCGCGGTGAGTTCCTCGGCGATGCGGTCGAGCAGGGCTTCCAGCACGCCGTCACGACGTTCGAAACTCTCGTAGTAGTAGCGCTCGTTGAGACCGGCGCGGGCGCACAGCCCGGCGACGGTGAGTTTGGCCTGCCCGTCCTCGGCGACGAGGTCGAGCGCCGCGTCGAGCAGCGCGGTGCGCCGCTGGGATCGGCGCTCCTGCGCCGAAACGCCACCGTATGTCCGTTGTGCTGCCACGGCGTCCATTGTGCGTGCCGCTGTCCTCCCGTGTGGTTCTGGTAGAGACTCTTGCCAGAATATCAATTCTGGGGGATTCTATTGCCAGATGCACTCGACGAGGAGGCGCAGCATGGCTACACGGCAGGGCGAACCCGGATATTTCGCCGACGATTCGATGATCCGGCGGGTGATGAGCAAGCGCGCGGTCGGTCTGACCTATGGCGTGCGGGCGTTGGTGATCGGCGCGGTGCATCCGCTGCTGTTCGTCGGCACCAGTGAACACACCGCGCATCGGGAAACCCCCTACACCCGGCTGGCTATCACCGGCGCCCTGTTCGAGGCGGTGTTTCTCGGCAGCAAGGCCGAAGCCGATCGCGCGCTGGCCTTCACCCGGCGCAAGCACGACGCGGTGGTCGGCACCCTGCCCGAAGACGCGGGCGCCCACCACCCCGCAGGCACCGCCTACGCGGCCCATGATCCGCATCTGATGTTCATGACCATGGCCTTCACCTTCGATTCGGCCGAGGTGATGTACGACCGCCTGGTGCGTGAACTCACCGCCACCGAACGCGAAGACCTCTACCAGGACTACGTCCGCTGGGGCGAGCTGTTCGGCATGCCGCGTGACGCCGCGCCCGCCGACTACCCGGCCTTCCGCCGCTACTTCGACACCTATCTGAACTCGACCGAACTGTTCCTCACCGACGAGGCGGCCCTGGTCGGTTCCTATCTGGCAGGCCATCGCAAGGCCTACCGGCTGCGTCCGCCCGTCGAGCAGGTCGGTACGGCGCTGTATCTGCTGGTGCAGGGCAGTCTCCCGGCCCGGATCCGGCAGATGTACGGCATCGAGTGGGGCATCGCCGACGAACTCGCCCACCGTGCGCTGTGCCGCAGCATCCGCACCGCCCACCTCACCCCACCGCTGGCGCCCCGGGTACTCGCGGGCACCCTCGCCGGACCGAGCGCACCGTCCTACCAGCTACTGGCCCGGCGCGAACAGCGCATGGTGAAGACGGGCCACCCGAGCATGCCCGGTGTCGATCCGCGCAACTGGGTGCAGCGAAATTGCGGTGCGACCGGCGGGCCCGGAGGCGGCAGCGCAGCGTAACCACGCAGGGCCCTCGGGAGTACCGCCAGACAACACAGCTTGAGCGTCATGGAAGGATTGGGGCATGTCCAGTCCTGCCCCGGCCGCGACGGCCGAACGTAAGCAGCGGGTGCTGTCGGGCATCCAGCCCACCAGCGACTCCTTCCACCTCGGCAACTACCTGGGTGCGCTGCAGTACTGGGTGACCCTGCAGGACGAGTACGACGCGCTGTACTTCATCCCGGATATGCACGCGATCACCGTCAATCAGGATCCCAAGGCGCTGCGGGCCCGCACCAAGGCCGCTGTCGCCCAGTTGCTCGCGCTCGGTATCGACCCGGCGAAGTCCACGCTGTTCGTGCAGAGCCAGGTGCCCGAGCACGCCGAGCTGACCTGGGTCCTCAGCTGTATCACCGGTTTCGGCGAGGCCAGCCGGATGACCCAGTTCAAGGACAAGTCGGTCAAGCAGGGCGCCGACAACGCGACCGTCGGCCTGTTCACCTACCCGGTGCTGATGGCCGCCGACATCCTGCTCTACCGCCCGCACCAGGTGCCGGTCGGCGAGGACCAGCGTCAACATCTCGAGCTGACCCGAAATCTGGCCCAGCGCTTCAACACTCGCTACAAGAAGACCTTCGTCGTGCCGGAGCCGCACATCGTCAAGGGCACCGCGAAGATCTTCGATCTGCAGGATCCCACCGCGAAGATGAGCAAGTCGGCCTCCAGCGACGCCGGGCTGATCAACCTGCTCGACGACCCGAAGATCACCGCCAAGAAGATTCGTTCGGCGGTCACCGACACCGAGCGCGAGATCCGCTACGACCCGGAGAACAAGGCGGGCGTGAGCAATCTGCTGGTCATCCTGAGCTCGCTGCGCGAAACCCCGATCGTCGACCTCGAGGTGAATTTCGAGGGTAAGGGCTACGGTGATCTCAAGGCCGAGGTGGCCGACGCGCTGGTCGAATTCGTCACGCCCGTGCAGAAAAAAGTGCAGGAATACCTGTCCGATCAGGCTGAACTGGACCGGATTCTGGCCGCGGGTGCCGAGCGGGCGCGGGAGATCGCAGGCAACACACTTGCTCAGGTGTACGACCGGGTTGGCTTCCTCGCTCGCTGACCCGTTGCGCACCTGAGGTTTTCGCTGAAGGGGCGCGCGTCATGCAGTTGATCGACAACATCTCGGCCGCCGTCGAGTCCCAGATCGGGCGCAGGCCTTGGCTGGATCACCTGGTCAGGGCCGGCGGGCGGTTCCAGAGTCAGCGCGGCGACTTCTTCGCCGCCGGCATCACGTATTTCACTGTGCTGTCACTGTTTCCACTGCTGATGGTGGCCTTCTCGGTGGCCGGTTTCATTCTGGCCGGGCAGCCGGATCTGCTGACCGAGTTGCAGGACAAGGTCGTCGAGAAGGTTCCCAGCTCCTTCGGCACCCAGATCAACGACCTCATCGAACAGGCGATCAACTCCCGCGGCACGGTCGGGGTGATCGGCCTGCTGGTCGGCCTCTACACCGGGCTCGGCTGGATCGCGAACCTGCGGGCCGCGCTCACCGAGCAGTGGGCGAGCCACAGTCCTGAAAAGCCTTGGTGGCTGGCCAAACTGTCGGATCTCGGTGCGTTGGTCGGTCTCGGCCTGGCCTTCGCGGTCTCGCTCGGTTTGTCGGCGATCTCGGCGAGCGGGCTGAGTAAGCGGGTGCTCGAGCTGCTCGGCGCGGACCATCTGCCCGGGGCGACGCTGGTGCTGCGGCTGGTCTCGATCGCGCTCGGGTTGCTCGCGTCGTGGGCGGTGTTCGCGTGGATGATCGCGCGACTGCCGCGCGAGCCGGTGTCGTTGCGGAGTGCGGCGCGGGCGGCGGTGCTGGCCGCGGTGGCCTTCGAGATCTTCAAGATCATCGCTGCGATCTACCTGCGGGCGGTGCTGTCCAGCCCGGTGGGTGCGACGTTCGGGTCGATCATCGGCCTGATGGTGTTCAGCTACATGTCCTATCGGATTCTGCTGTTCGCGACGGCGTGGGCGGCCACGTCGTCGGACAACGAGCATGACGTGACGGTCGCGCCGCCGAACGCGGTGGTGATCCGGCCGCGGGCGGTCGCGCACGGGATGTCGACCGGGGCAGGCGCCGCCTATTTCGGGGCAGGGGCCGTCGCGGCGCTCACCTTGATGCTCGTCGGCAAACGCCGGTAGCGGTGTCAGCGACTGCGGCGGAATGCCTTACGCGCCCACAGCAGCAGTACGACGACCAGTAAGGGGCCGCCGATCAGGGTGGCGATGCGGGCGCCCTGGTGTGCCGGTCGTACGGGCTCGGGTTGGGAACCGTCGGCTCGCGGCGGCGGGGACGCCAGGGGAACGCTGGGTTGTACTGCCTCGCTGCCTGATTCGGGCAGCTTGCCGATCCTGGCGTCGGTGTCGAGGGCGAAGCCGTAGTCCAGTAGGCGCGCGGCCTGCTCCCAGGGCCGGATCGGGCGGACGTCGGCTTTGAGCAGGGTGACGACCAGGCGATGTCCGTCGCGTTCGGCGGCGGCGACGAAGGTCTGGCGGGCGTCGTCGGTGAAACCGGTCTTGCCGCCGATCGCGCCCGCGTAGTTGTAGAGCAGCTGGTTGTCGTTGCCGATCGGGAAGCCGGGGTGATCCTCGTCGCCGGGAATCTTCGGGTCGGCGGGGAAACCGGGGAAGTCGGCTTGTTCGGTGTGGATCAGTTCGGCGAACAGCGGGATGTTCATCGCCTCGCGGAACAGCACCGACAGGTCGTAGGCCGAGGTGCTCATGCCTGGCCCGTCGAGACCGGACGGGGTCGCCGCGCGAGTATCCAACGCGCGCAACGACTTCGCCACCTCGTTCATCTTGGTCACGGTGGCCTTGTCGCCGCCGAGCTGAGTGGCGATGGCGTGGGCGGCGTCGTTGCCCGAGCACATGATCAGGGCCTGCATGAGCTGGCGGTTGGTGTAGCGCCCGCCGGGGCCGATGCCGACCCGGGTGCCCTCGACGTCGGCGTCGGCCTGCGTCCCGATGACGACCTTGTCCAGATCCAGGCTGCGCAGCGCCACGATAGCGAGTGCGACCTTGATCGTGCTGGCGGGGCGGTAGCGGCCGTGCGGGTCCTTGGCGGCGAGCACGCGACCGGTGTCGAGGTCGGAGACCATCCACCCGGTGGCCGAGATCTCGGCCGGAACCGGGGGCGCACCGTCGGGCACGACCACGCCGCAGCCGCCCATCCGCTGACCGCCGATAGCGGGGGATGGCACGGGTAGCCGGCTCGGTGTCGGTTCGCCGGGGGCAGGCACCTCCGAGGTGTCGATCGGTGGGGGCGGCTGTGTCTTCTGTGGGCAGTCGTCGGTGTTCGGCGTGGTGAACGGGGGCGTGGTCGTGGTGCTCGGGCCGTCGGCCGGTGGTGTCGTGTCGCCCGGTGTGGGTGGGGCGCCCGGTGCGGGCGCGCTGGTCGACGGCCCGTCGGTGGCGGGTACGGCGACAGCGGGAGCGCCTGCGAGAGCGGTGACGGTGACGGCAGCGCCGAGAAAGCATGCGGCGCGCAGGCCGACTTCACGAATCCTCATCGCCTCGCAGCCTAGTAGTCGCTGCCGCGGTGTGTTCCCCGGTCTTTCGCGATTCGACACGCCCGGGGCCGCTGCCCGAGCCGAGCAACTATTGACAGTCACTAGTAAATGATAGTTACTATCAAAAGGTAGATACTTTCTTTTGGAGGAGATATGCGGACGGAAGACACTCGCCGCTGGCTCGCGCTCGGCGCGCTCGCCGTGGCGATGCTCACCATCGGACTCGACGTCACCGTGCTCACCGTCGCCATCCCGACGCTCGCGGTCGACCTGAATGCGAATACCGCTGCGCTGCAATGGTTCAGCAGCGCCTACACGCTGGCCTTGGCCGCGCTGATGCTGCCCGCGGGCGTTCTGGGCGACCGGTACGGGCGCAAGAAGATCTTGCTCGCCGCGCTCCTGCTGTTCGGCGCGGCCTCGGTGGCCTGCGCGTTCGCCGCATCCGCCGGCCAGTTGATCGTGGCGCGGGTGGTGCTCGGCATCGCCGCCGCCGCGCTGGTGCCGCTGTCGATGTCGGTACTACCGGTGCTGTTCACCGACCCCGTCGAGCGGCAACGCGCGCTGACGATCTGGGTCACCTCGACCGCCATCGGTCTGCCACTCGGCCCCATCCTCGGCGGCTGGCTGCTGCAGCACTTCTGGTGGGGTTCGGTGTTCCTGATCAATGTGCCGCTGGTCGTCATCGGCGCGCTGGCCGTGGCCACCCTGGTGCCGGAATCGCGCAGTGACACCATCTTTCGCGTCGATCTCCTCGGCGCACTGCTCTCGGCGGCAGGCATGCTCGGGCTGACCTACGGCTTCATCCGGCTCGGTGAACACGGCTGGGACAACCCGGTCGGCTGGCTCGCCGTCGGGGCAGGGGTGGCGACGCTCGCCGTGTTCGGGTGGTGGCAACGCCGCACCACGCATCCGTTGATCGACCTCGGCTTGTTCGCCACGCCGGGCTTCCGGTGGGGCACCGCGATCTCGATCCTGGTCAGCTTCGCCATGTTCGGCATGTTCTTCACCGTCCCGCAGTACTTCCAGGCCGTGCTCGGCGTCGACGCACTCGGCAGCGGGCTGCGACTGCTGCCGTTGATCGGTGGACTCGTCATCGGCAGCAGACTGGTCGACGTGCTGCTGCCCCGGCTCGGCGTGCGGGTGGTGATCACCGCCGGACTGCTCGTGCTCGGAGGTGGCCTCGGGCTCGGCGCGTTCACCACGGTCGAGAGCGGTTACGGGCTGACCGCGCTGTGGACGACGGTGCTCGGCGCCGGGATGGGCATGGTGATGCCCGCCGCGGTCGGCCTGGCGATGGGTGAGCTGACTGCGCAACGTTCGGGCTCGGGTTCGGCTCTGCTGCAAGCACTTCGGCAGGCGGGCGGCACCATCGGCGTCGCAGTGCTCGGCACCGTGCTGTCCACCCGGTACCGGGCCGACCTCGGCGCGCTCGACCGTGCGCCGGTCTCCGACGGTGTCAACGCGGGCGTCGCCCTCGCCCGCGAGACCGGTGATCCGGCGATGCTGGCACAGGTGCAGCAGGCCTTCGTCGCGGGCATGAACACCATGCTCGGGCTGTGCGCGGCGCTGTGTCTGGTCGCCGGACTCGTGACCGCGCTGTGGCTGCGGCCACCGACGGCGCCGGTTACCGGCACGGATGCGGCAGAATCGATACATGTCGGTTGAGATGTCGCTGCGCGAGCGGAAGAAGGAGCGGACCCGCCGAACCATCAGGGTCGAGGCGTTTCGGTTGTTCCGGGAACAGGGCTATACCGAGACGACGGTGGAGCAGATCGCGGCGGCGGCGGAGGTGTCCCCGAGCACCTTCTTCCGCTACTTCCCGACCAAGGAACAGCTGGTCATCGCCGACGACCAGGACGCGGTGATGATCGAGGAGCTGGCTTCGCTCCCGCGCGGCCTGAATCCGCTCGCCGCCATCCGCACCGCGAACGTGGCGGTGTTCGCGCGGATGTCGCCCGCTGATCTCGCCTTCGAGCAGGAACGGCAAGCGCTGCTGTTCCACGTGCCGGAACTACGCTCGGCGATCGGTTTGGAATTCCTGCGCAGCATCGAACTGGCCGCTCAGATGCTGGCCGACTACACCGGCCGGTCCGCCGAGGATTTCGATGTGCGGGTGGCCGCGGGCGCGATGGTCGGCTCCATGCTCGCCATCGCGCCCGCCACCCCGATGAATGTCACCAATGTCGGTGACGCCCTGGCATTCCTGCAGGCAGGCCTGCCGTTCGACGATCAGGCCTGATTACTGCGACTTGCCGTGCTGCACCGGGCAGCCGTGCGCGAGCGGGCCGAGCAGCTTGTTGTTGTCGTAGAAGTGCTCCAGCTCGAGGATGCGCAGATCCTCGCTCACCCGCGCGATGGTCACACCGAACATCTCGATCTGCTCACCGGTGGGCTGGTGGCCCTTGTACTCGCCCTCGAACTTGCCCCAGTGCCGCCACCGCACGCTCACGGTCGGCGGACCCGACAGCACTTCCAGTACCTCCCAGAAGAAGCCGCCGGGGAAGGCGGTGTGGAAGATGTGGTGCGAGGAATCGAAGGTCTCGTTCTCGGCGTCGTAGTACGGGTTGTCGCCGATCAGAATGTTGTAGCTGCCGATGCGAGCGAACTCCTCGGCGTCCTGCCATGTCCCACCGTTGACCCGGCCGCGGTACTGATCGGCCACCACCGACAGCCACGTCGCGGGGTCGGCCTTGTGCGAGACCTCCATTTCGAAGACCTTCACCAGGTCCTCGACGATCGCCTCGAGTGAGCCGGGCGCGTGCTCGACGCTGCGCTCGCGCGGGATCACCTCGTGGCTCAGTTCATAGTCGGGAACGTTGCCGCGCCATTCCTCCGGCGCCGCGGCGGCGATCACGGCTTCCCGGCCCTGCAGCCACAAGGGCGCCTCCGGCTCCGGGTTCTGCTCGGCCTGCGTATCTGTCACGTCCACAGTCATTTTCGGTCTACCCGACCCTTTCACAAAGCTTGAAGAACGGGTCGAAAGTAACAGTCGCGCATCGGTTGTGCGTGTCGGGTCTCAACAAGTGAGAAACGCGAAACGCCGAACTGTGTTCTGTAACAAGGTTTTCGGAGATAGCTATGGCACCGGCTGGGCGGGGTGGCCGAGCCTGGCCGGCGTCTCGTCATCCATGGTCGCGAAGAATTCGCCGAGCACGCCGACGATCTGATCCACCGACTCCGCACAGAACAGCACCGGCTGGTAGTGCGTGATGTCGTAGGCGATGGTGCCCATCTCCGCGACGTCGAGCGGACGCAGCCGCACGTGCCGGAATTCGTCGATCTCGCCATAGGACGACAGCAATCCAGCGCCGTAGCAACGGATTTCAGCGTTCTCGCGGACCACGCCGAACTCCAGCGAGAACCAGAAGACATCGGCGAGGAATTTCAGCGCGCTGTCGGTCTCCAGCCGGGCCACCGCGGCGCCGACCGTCTCGTACAGTGCCGCGAAACGTGGGCTGGCGATCTGGTTGGCGTGGCCGATGATCTCGTGGATCGCATCGGGTTCCGGGGTGTAGAGCGGGGCGGAGTGATGGCGGATGTACTGGGTGGAGTGGAAGGTGCGCTCGGCGAAGGAACCGAAGAACTCACGCAGCGGAACCAGGCCGGCGGCGGGCACGTACCGGAAACCGGTGAGGGGTGTGAGCAGCCGCGATACCTCGTCGAGTTGCGGGATGTGATCGTGCGGAAGGGCGAGGTTTCGCGCTGCCTCCCTGACCTCACGGCAGGCGTAGACCTCGTGTTTGCGGGCCAGCTCCGTCGAGGCGATCCGCCATACCTGCTGCTCGTCGTCGGTGTAGTCGATGTGTGGTGCGGGGGCGCCGGGGGAGTAGTCGAGTGCGAGTGCGGCGATGGCGTTACGGCGCGCGCGGTAGTGCTCGTCGTGCACGCCGGGGTGGTCATCGCTCAGATGTACTGTCACGTCGCCGTCACGCTCGCGCGTCACCGGTGAGTAGAGCTGGGCCTCGGTGAACATGACTCCAGGCAAGCACCGCATTCCCGCCGCGACAACAACCACGCTGACAACTGCGCAAACTGCACAGTTGCAGGGTTGGTCACCGTCGGATTCCGGCGGTGAACTGTGTTTTCTGTGTGCTTGCTGACCGGTACCGCCCGCCGCTGTGCGGACTTGCGAACGCGTGGTTTCGGTAACGACGCGGTGAATTAGCGGACGAGCCGAGCGGGGATCACGCAAGATTGCGTTCGTAAGAAGAGGAGGTTGTGTGCGCACCTTGCGAATAGATCTCGATCAGCGCCTGCTGGCCGCTGCCGCCGACATCATGGGCACCGCCGACAGCAATGCCACCGTCAACGAGGCGCTGCGCCGCATCGTGGTGCACGAACGTCAGTTACGCAATTTGGAACGGCTGATGGCAGATTCGGTATTCAGCCCAGATCCGCCTACCGACCGGGGCAGTGCCCTTGATCCAGATTCGGTATTCAGCCCCGAGCCCACCTAGTGGGGTAGGTCCAGGTTCGGGTTGCGTCACCGAGGTGGTGGCCGAGGGGTAGCCCGAGTCTGTCGGTACCCCCTGCGATTATCGGAGTCAGTCACCGATCCGCAGGGGGAAACGATGTCGGTTCCGATCGCGAGTTTGCCGCTCGCTCAACGTCCGCGCGAGCGATTGCTCATGCTCGGCCCACACGCGCTCAGCGACGGCGAACTACTGGCACTGCTGCTCGGCCAGGGCACTCGCGGCCGGTCCGCACTCGAAGTCGCGGCCCAATTGATCGGCGACTACGGCGGTTTGGCCGAACTCGCCTCAGCTCGCCCCGAAGAACTGGCCGCCCGCGTCGGGATCGGCCCAGCCAAGGCCGCCACTGTTGTCGCCGCCTTCCACCTCGGCACCCGTTCCCGCACCCCCACCGACTCGCTACCCCAGCTCAGCACTCCCGAAGACATCGCGGCCGTGGCGATTCCGCTGTTCGCCGGCGCCCGCGTGGAGCGCCTCCTCGTCCTCATCTGCGACGCCCAAAACCGCTTACGCCACCGCGCCTTCGTCGCCGAAGGCGCCATCGACCACGTAGCCGTCCCCGTCCGGGAAATCCTCAACACCGTTCTCCGCCACGACGGCCGAGCTTTCGCCGTCGTCCACAACCACCCCTCCGGCGACCCGACCCCCAGCCCCGACGACCGCCGCGCCAGCACCCTGCTCCACCAAGCCGCCCGCACAGTAGGCCTGCGCTACCTCGACCACATCGTCATAGCGGGCGAAACCTGGTCCACCGCCCCCGTTTTCGCTTGAGTCGCGATCAGGCTGGTGCCAACCCAGCTGATCGCGATCTCAGTCGGCGAAACCGGTGGTGCGAGCCAGGTCCGAGAGCATGGCATCGAACATGATCTCCGGGTCCGCCAGGGGGATCGGATAGTTGCCGAACACCTCGAGGGTGACATGGCCGAACAAGCGGGCCCAGATCTGCACCATCAGGTACGTGACACCCAGGTCCAGTTTCTCGGCGGGGAACTTCTGGCCCGACTCCGAGAGCATGGCGAGCAGGTCGGTCTGGAAACCGATGAGGTCATCGCGCAGCGCTGCCGGGATGGACTCGCCCGGTGGGGTGGCGATCTCGAAGTTCGCCAGCAGCCTGCCCGCGGCGGCGAGGAAGATCCGGCCGAAGGGTTCGTCGAAGCGGCGCATCATCGACCGTGCCGAGGTGGGCGAGGCGAACACCAGGGTGAATTCCCTGGGGTTCGCCAGCGCCCAGTGCCGGAAACCCCGGCAGATGGCCAGGAACTGCACCGCGCCGTCGTCGGGCAGCGGCTCGATCTCGGTCGAGAGGAACTCGGCCAGATCGGCGCAGAATTCCACCCGCATCCGCTCGATCAACTCATCGCGCGACGAATAGTGCCGGTACAGCGCGGGCGCGGTGACGCCGAGTTCGCGCGCGATCGCGCGCAGGGTGACCGCGTCCGTGCCCTGCTCGGCCAGCAGTGCCCGCGTGACCCGCCGGATATCGGCGTCGGTCACCACCGGCGCACGGCCACGCGCCTTGCCCGTCACCCGGCCACCCCCCTCGATCACGTGTCGGTTCAAGCGTATTCGACCTCCCAGCGCTTGATGCCGTTGAGCCAGCCGCTGCGCAGCCGCACCGGGTCGGCGACCTGGCGCAGGTTCGGCATCGCGTCGGCAATGGCATTGAACATCAGGTCGATCTCCAGGCGGGCCAGATTCGCGCCGACGCAGTAGTGCGTGCCGGTGCCGCCGAAGCCGACATGCGGGTTGGGGTCGCGCATGATGTCGAACTGGAACGGATCGGCGAACGCCGTTTCATCGAAATTGGCCGAGCTGTAGAACAATCCGATCCGCTGGCCCTTCTTGATCTGCTGCCCGCCGAGTTCCAGGTCGCGCGTCGCGGTGCGCTGGAAGGCGGTCACCGGCGTTGCCCAGCGCACGATCTCGTCGGGTGCGGTGCGCGGGCGCTGCTGTTTGTAGAGCTCCCACTGTTCCGGGTTGTCCACGAAGGCCTTCATGCCGTGGGTGATCGAATTGCGGGTGGTCTCGTTGCCCGCGACCGCGAGCAGGATGACGAAGAACGCGAATTCGTCCGAGCCGAGGTGCTCGCCGTCGACGTCGGCGTTCACCAGCTGGGTGACGATGTCGGCCGCCGGGCAGCCGCGGCGCTGTTCGGCCATGTTCCAGGCGTAGCCCATCACCTCGGCGGTCGCGGTGTGGTGGTTGCCCTCGAATTCCGGATCGTCGTAGGAGATCATCTGATTGGTCCAGTCGAAGATCTTGCGGCGGTCCGCCTGGGGGACGCCGAGCAGTTCGGCGATCGCCTGCAGCGGCAACTCGACGGCCACCTGCTCGACGAAGTCGCCGCGACCGGACTTCTTGGCTTCCCACACGATCCGCTCGGCTCGCTCGGTGAGCGCGGCGCGCAGGTTCTCCACCGCGCGCGGGGTGAAGCCCTTCGACACGATCCGCCGGATCTTGGTGTGCTGCGGCGGATCCAGGTTCAGCATCAGCATGTTGCCGAGCATGTCGATCTGCTCGCGCGTGGTTTCCTCGTTGAACCGGATGATCGCCGTGTTGTCGTGGGAGGAGAAGTCCTCCGGATTCTTCGAGATCTCCTTGATGTCGGCCAGCTTGGACACCACCCAGTACCCGCCGTCGTCGAACCCGCTGGCGCGGTCGGGCTGCGTGCACCACCAGACCGGCGCGGTCCGCCGCAACTCGGCGAACTCTTCGATCGGCAAGCGGCTGGCGAGCAGGTCGGGATCGGTGAAATCGAACCCCGCGGGAATGTTCGGGCTGGTCACAGCTTTCTCCTTCGGTCCGGTACGTCGACGTCGTTGGTGACGTGGAACACGTTCACAATGATGAAACCATGCCGAGCGCGTTTGTGAACAGTGTTTAGTAATACCCGTTTATAAAAGGGTCGGACTCGTGTGCTGCCTGAGATCTCCCGATTCGCCGACCGTCACCGGCCACGCATGGGCAAGATGGCGGCGTGGACTTGCCGTTTCTGCGTGCGAACCCGCACCTGCTGCCGACGTTTCTCGCCCATCAGCGGCTGCGGACGACGCCTGTGGCGGGTGGGTCGATCAGTGTCGCCGAGCGGATCGCGCTCGATGACGGAACCCATCTGTTCCTGAAGACCTGGCCGGGCGGGGTATCCGCCGTCCCGACCGCCGAGCCCGCGCCCGCTCCGCCAGGGCTGTTCGACGCCGAAGCGAACGGGCTTCGGTGGTTGCGGGCGGCCGGTGGGGTCGCGGTGCCGGAGTTGTACGCCCAGACCGGCGAACTGTTGTTGATGCAGTGGGTCGACCACGCCGAACCGACCGCCGTTGCCGCCGAACGGTTCGGTGCCGGATTGGCCGTCACTCACGGTGCGGGCGCCCCCGAATTCGGCGCTGCCACCGAAGGTTTCCTCGCAGGACTGCCCCTGGACAACACTCCCGGCGACGACTGGCCGACCTGGTACCGCGAACACCGAATCCTGCCGTACCTGAAACTCGCCGTCGACGCGGGCGCCCTCGACCCCGCCGACGCCACCTACATCGAATCAATCCACATCGAAGCCCCCACTGAACCTCCAGCCCGAATCCACGGCGACCTCTGGCCCGGCAATATCCTCTGGGGCCCAGTCGACATCCCATGGCTGATCGACCCTGCCGCCCATGGAGGCCACCGCGAAACCGACCTGGCCACGCTCTTCCTCTTCGGTGGCGCACCCTTCTCGGCGCGAATCATCGCCGCCTATAACGAAATCCATCCCCTCGACCCTGGCTGGCGCACCCGAATCCCCCTCCATCAACTTCACCTCTTGCTGGCCCACGCCGTTCTCTTCGGTCGCCCCTACCGAACCGCAGTCCTGGACGCGGCAGCACACTGCCGCTAGTAATCACGATGGCGACGGGACCTGTTGTAGCGAAACTAGTTAGCCGCGCGCGCTGGTGAATGACAAAGGCCACCAGCATCATTCGGTGGTGATGGCCTTCGGCTTTCAGATTGTCGCCGGTTCCTGTCGCCGCACGGCGGGCAGGGTGTGGGGAGCCGAAAGGGTTGCCCACACGGCGAACCCGATGTACAGCACCTGCTCCGGGATCCGCTGCCACAGCGGCGACGCGGGCGCTCCCGCGAAGGGGATGTCGTTGAGGGCGGCGTAGATGTTGGCGGGCAGGAGCAGCAGGAACAGGGGGACGAGGGCCCAGCCGGCCACCCGGCGGGTGCGGGTGAGGATCAGGCCGATCGCGGCGAGCAGTTCCAGGACGCCGCTGGCAAGGACCATGAAGCCGGGGAACGGGACGAAGGGCGGGACCATGGCGACCATGTCGGCGTAATTGGGCATCACGGTGACGCTCGCGGGCATGAAATGCGCCGTTCCCGTCATCACCAACATGACAGCCAGCGCGTGGGCGGCACTGGCGGGCCACGAGGCGAACCGGGTCACGCCGAGTGCTCCGAGCGTGCGGAAGACGACGAGCGAGCCGACGAGGGCGAGAAGGGTGATCATTGGTCCTCCCAGAATGGATACTGCCACTATCTACTATGGATAGTAACACTATCCACTCTTCTGTCATTCCCCGCAAGTGCCGACGAACGACAAAGGCCGCCCACACCTTTCGGTGTAGACGGCCTGTGCCGAGCGGGAAAGATCAGCGGGTGAAGAGCAGGGCTCGCTTGACTTCCTGGATCGCTTTGGTGACCTCGATGCCGCGGGGGCATGCGTCGGTGCAGTTGAAGGTGGTGCGGCAGCGCCAGACACCTTCGACGTCGTTGAGGATGTCGAGGCGCTCGCGGGCGCCTTCGTCACGGCTGTCGAAGATGAAGCGGTGGGCGTTCACGATCGCGGCGGGGCCGAAGTAGCTGCCGTCGGTCCAGTAGACGGGGCACGACGTGGTGCAGCAGGCGCACAGGATGCACTTGGTGGTGTCGTCGAAGCGGGCGCGGTCGGCCTGGCTCTGGATCTGCTCGCGGGTCGGCTCGTTACCCGAGGTCATCAGGTAGGGCTTCACGGCGCGGAACGCGTCGAAGAACGGCTCCATGTCGACCACGAGATCCTTCTCCACGGGCAGGCCGCGGATCGGCTCGACGGTCATGGTGAGGGTCTTGTCGCCCTTGGGCAGCATGTCCTTCATCAGCACCTTGCAGGCCAGCCGGTTCACACCGTTGATCCGCATGGCATCCGAACCACACACACCGTGGGCGCAGGAGCGCCGGAAGGTGAGGGTGCCGTCCAGGTAGGACTTGATGTAGATCAGCACATTGAGGAAGCGGTCGGTCGGCAGGACCGGCACCTGGAACGAATCCCAGTGCGCGCCCTTGTCGTCCTCGGTGCTGAACCGGGCGATCTTGACGGTGACCATGACCGAGCCCTCGGGCACCGGCGCCGGCTTCTGCTCGGCGATTTCGACTACAGCAGTCATCAGTACTTACGCTCCATCGGCTCGTAGCGGGTCTGCACCACCGGCTTGAAGTCGAGGCGGATCTCGGAGATGAGCTCCGGGCCCTCCTTGTACGCCATCGTGTGCCGCATGAAGTTCGTGTCGTCGCGGTCCGGGTAGTCCTCGCGGGCGTGGCCGCCGCGCGATTCCTTGCGGTTGAGCGCGCCGACAACGGTGACCTCGGCCAGCTCGAGCAGGAAGCCCAGCTCGACGGCCTCGAGCAGGTCGCTGTTGTAGCGCTTGCCCTTGTCCTGCACCGTGATCCGGGTGTAGCGCTCCTTGAGCGTGTGGATGTCGGTGAGGACCTTCTTGAGGGTTTCCTCGGTGCGGAACACGCCCGCGTTGGCATCCATCGTGGCCTGCAGCTCGGTGCGGATGTCGGCCACGCGCTCGTTGCCGTGGTCGGACAGGATCAGCTCGAGCCAGTCCATCACCATCTGCGACGGGTTCTCCGGCATCTCGGTGAACTCGGTGCGGTTGGCGTACTCGGCGGCCGCGATGCCGGCGCGACGGCCGAACACGTTGATGTCGAGCAGCGAGTTGGTGCCGAGACGGTTCGCGCCGTGCACCGAGACGCACGCGCACTCACCGGCGGCGTACAGGCCGGGGACCACATCGGTGTTGTTGCGCAGCACCTCGCCACGGATCTTGGTCGGGATACCGCCCATGACGTAGTGGCAAGTCGGCATGACCGGCACCAGCTCGGTCACCGGGTCCACACCGAGGTAGGTGCGCGCGAACTCGGTGATGTCGGGCAGCTTCTCCTCGAGCACGTCGGCGCCGAGGTGGGTCACGTCGATGTAGACGTAATCCTTGTTCGGGCCTGCGCCACGGCCTTCGGCCACCTCGAGCACCATCGAGCGGGCGACGATGTCACGCGGCGCGAGGTCCTTGATGGTGGGGGCGTAGCGCTCCATGAAGCGCTCACCCGAGGCGTTGCGCAGGATGCCACCCTCACCACGGACCGCCTCGGAGATGAGGATGCCGAGGCCCGCGAGGCCTGTCGGGTGGAACTGGTGGAACTCCATGTCCTCGAGCGGCAGGCCCTTGCGGAACACGATCGCCATGCCGTCGCCGGTCAGCGTGTGCGCGTTCGAGGTGGTCTTGTACATCCGGCCCGAGCCGCCGGTGGCGAACACGATCGACTTCGCGTGGAAGATGTGGATCTCGCCGGTCGACAGCTCGTAGGCGACGACGCCGGTGGCGACGGGGCCACGATCGGACTCGGTCATCACCAGGTCGAGCACGTAGAACTCGTTGTAGAACTCGACGTCGTGCTTGACGCAGTTCTGGTACAGCGTCTGCAGGATCATGTGACCGGTGCGGTCGGCGGCATAACACGCGCGACGCACGGGCGCCTTGCCGTGGTCACGGGTGTGGCCACCGAACCGGCGCTGGTCGATCTTGCCCTCGGGCGTGCGGTTGAACGGCAGGCCCATCTTCTCCAGGTCCATGACCGCGTCGATGGCCTCTTTGGCCATGATCTCCGCGGCGTCCTGGTCGACCAGGTAGTCACCACCCTTGACGGTGTCGAAGGTGTGCCATTCCCAGTTGTCTTCTTCGACGTTGGCCAGCGCGGCGCACATGCCACCCTGGGCCGCGCCGGTGTGGCTGCGGGTCGGGTACAGCTTGGTCAGGACCGCGGTGCGAGCGCGCGGGCCGGCCTCGATCGCCGCGCGCATGCCCGCGCCACCGGCGCCGACGATGACCACGTCGTAGCGATGCTCCTGAATCGGACGGGATTCACTCATGCGAGGTGGCCTGTTCCTAACCTGTGATGTTGGGGTCGAAGGTGAAGATGACGTACGTGCCGACGCTCACGATCACGATCATCGAAACCACGAGGATGACCTTGAGCCAGAACCGGGTGGAGTCCTTGCGCGAGTAGTCGTCGATGATGACGCGCAGACCGTTGCCGCCGTGCAGCTGAGCCAGCCACAGCATGGACAGGTCCCAGAACTGCCAGAACGGGCTGGACCAGCGACCGGCCACGAACGCGAAGTTCAGGCGGTTCACGCCACCGTCGATCATCAGCATGATGAACATGTGGCCGAGCACCAGCACGATCAGGAACAGGCCCGAGATGCGCATGAACAGCCACGCGTACTTCTCGAAGTTGCCGTTCGACTTGCCACGCGGCGAGCGGGGGGAGTCGAGGCTGGCCGGGCGATCGTAGGACTTGCCGAGGACAGGTGCAGACATATCAGTGCTCCGTCAGCAGGTAGAAGAACTGGCGGCCGACGCCGGCGGCGGAGACCAGAACCCAGATGGCGAGAACAATCCACAGCATCTGCTTCTGGAATCGCGGACCCTGGGACCAGAAGTCGACCAGAATGACCCGGACGCCGTTGAGGGCGTGGAACAAGACGGCGACGACAAGGCCCATCTCCATCAACGCGACGACGGGGTTCTTGTAGAGCGCGATGGAGTGGTCGTAGGTGTCCGGGTTGACCCGGACCAGTGCCGTGTCCAGCACGTGCACGAAGAGGAAGAAGAACAGCGTGACACCGGTGATCCGGTGCAGCGCCCAGGACCACATGCCGGGGTCGCCGCGGTACAGCGTCTTCCGCTTCGGCTGGGCCGGAGCCGGAGCTTCTATCGTGGTCATAGAGTGCGGTGCCTCCAACGTCGTTGATGGACCCGGTCACAGATCCGACGCCGGCATGCGTGGAGAGGCAAATGCCCAGGTGGCTGCGCTGTATTCTCGAGCGCTGGCCCGCCGCCGGGAACCTGAACCGATCTTCGGTGAACTCTAATCCCCTCTGTTTCGCGGAACTAATTCGGCGTGCCGTGCGTTGTGCGGAAAACAGGCGAGTTAGGTTTACCTTTCCCATTGCCGGATACTGGTGTTCCGGCCCCTGTTTCCCGGTGTTCGGCGGGATCAGCTGGAGGTTTCCGATGTCCGAAATCGACTGGAATACGTTGCATGACATGGCAATTCGAGCTATGGGGTCGGCGTATGCCCCGTACTCGGGTTTCCCGGTCGGCGCCGCTGCTCTCAGTGCGGATGGCCGAATTGTGAGCGGATGCAATGTGGAAAATGTCTCATATGGGCTAACCCTGTGCGCCGAATGTGTACTCGTCGGTAACTTATTCGCGTCCGGTGGCGGGCGCCTCATCGCCCTATCGGTGACCGATTCCCGGGGCGAAATCCTGATGCCGTGTGGCCGGTGTCGGCAGCTGCTGTTCGAACACGGCGGGGGCGAACTGCTGGTGGATCACGCCGATGGCCCGAAGCCGCTGTCGGAGCTCCTGCCCTATGCCTTCGGGCCGGATGATTTGGCCGCCGGACAGCAGTAGTCGGAGCACGGTGCCAGACTTGGCACCATGACGGCACTGGATGCGGTTTCGGTCATTACTACCAAGCGCGACGGCGGGGAGCTGTCCGATGCTCAGATCGACTGGGTGGTGGATGCGTTCACCCGGGGGATCGTGGCGGACGAGCAGATGTCGGCGCTGGCCATGGCGATCGTGTGGCGGGGGATGACCAGGCGCGAGACGGCGCGGTGGACGGCGGCGATGATCGGGTCGGGCAGTCGGATGGACTTCACCGGCCTGCCGAGACCGACCGTCGACAAGCATTCGACCGGTGGGGTCGGCGACAAGATCACCCTCCCGCTGGCTCCGCTGGTGGCCGCGTGTGGAGCGGCCGTGCCGCAGTTGTCGGGGCGTGGGCTCGGGCATACCGGTGGGACGCTGGACAAACTCGAGTCGATCCCCGGCTGGCAGGCCGACGTGACCGTCCCCCGGATGCGCGAGATCCTGGCCGACCCGGCGATCGGAGCGGTGATCTGCGCCGCGGGTGCCGATCTCGCCCCCGCCGACAAGCGGCTCTACGCGCTGCGCGATGTGACCGGCACCGTCGAGTCGATCCCGTTGATCGCCAGCTCGATCATGAGCAAGAAGATCGCGGAGGGAACGGCGGCGCTGGTACTCGATGTGAAGGTCGGGTCCGGAGCGTTCCTCAAGACCCTCGACGGTGCTCGCGAACTCGCCACCGCGATGGTCGAACTCGGGCGCGATGCGGGTGTGCAGACCGTCGCGCTGCTCACGGCGATGGATACCCCGCTCGGGCGGACCGCGGGTAATGCGATGGAAGTCGCCGAGTCGGTGGAGGTTCTCGCCGGTGGGGGTCCTGCGGATGTGGTCGAACTGACTCTGACGTTGGCGCGGGAGATGGTCGCGCAGGCGGGGCTGCATATCGATCCCGCCGATGTTCTCGCTGATGGTCGGGCGATGGATCACTGGCGCGCGATGATTCAGGCGCAGGGTGGGGATCCGGATGCTCCGCTGCCGGTCGCGCGGCATAGCGAGATCGTGCGGGCGGAATCTAGTGGGGTGCTGACTCGGCTCGATGCGATGGGGGTGGGGGTCGCTGCTTGGCGGTTGGGGGCGGGGCGTGCTCGTCAGGGGGGGAAGGTGCAGGCGGGGGCTGGTATCGAAATGCATGCCAAGCCGGGTGATTCGGTGGTGGTGGGGCAGCCGTTGTTGACGTTGCATACCGATACGCCCGACGCTTTTGCTGGGGCATTGGCGGCGCTTGATGGTGCTGTGAGCGTTGAGTTGGCACCTGAAGGGAAGCCGGGGGGGTTGGTGCTCGGGCGAGTTGGGTGAGTGGGGGTTTGGGTTGGCCTGAGGGGTTGACCTGGGGTTTGGTGGGTCTGGAGGGCAAGGGATGACCTGGGTTCGGTAGTCCCAGGCAGGTTTGACGCTGTGTTTATTGGCGCGCTGGCGCGCGCGTGTCCGCGGCCCTGAGGGGCCGCCGGTTAGCGCTCGAGACTAG
>NZ_JBHZBG010000031.1:0-80696 GCF_042754695.1 Nocardia sp. NPDC059195
TTTTGAACCGCAACTCCGGCATTCCTCCTTTTGAGGGGGTGTGGGGGGCTGGTTTTTGTTTTAATTCGACGGGGTTGGCACCGGGGGGGGGCCCGCCTCGGGGGGGGGGGGCGCGCCGCTGTGGTTCATGGGTGTGATTCGGGGTGCCTGCTCAGCTGAGCAGCAGGCAAACCGGCAGTGGGATAGCGACTTCCAGCAGCAGACAGATGGCCAGATCCGCAGAACCGCGCGCTGCTGAACCCGCCGCTGCCGACCCGGCCGAGGCGGAACCGGCGAGTAGGCCGGACCGGTCGTGGTTGCCGTGGCGGATCGGGGCCGCTTCGGGTGCCGCGGCGGCGACGCCGGTGCCCGCGAGGGTGAGGCCGAGGGCCGCGGCGGCGACGACGGCGCGGAGGGTGGTGCGGTTGCGCATGGTGACTCCTGGTCCGAGCCGGCACGTGAGGCCGGAAATTCAGTACTGAAATGAGAACACTTCACACTCTCGGCAGGAGGGGGAACAGCGAAATATCAACGGGTGCGTCCAGTGCTCCGCGGGATCCTCAGCCGTTCTGATAGCCGGTGCAGAAGATGTTCTGCGGTGACAGGCCCGACATTGTCGCCAGGGAACACAGCACGCCGGGCAGCGCGGGGCTCTGCGCCGTCCCGCTGGTGATGGCATTGCTGCCGGTGACGATGCCTTGACCGGAGCCGCTCATGACCAGCTCGTTGAACAGCGGTGCGGTGGCGTCGGAACCGGTGGCGGTGTCGGCCACCGCGGTGGGGTAGGTGCCGCACGTGGTCGATGATCCGCAGCGGATGGCGCGCAGGAGTCCGTCGATGAAGCTCTGAGCGGCGCTGCCCGAATCCGCGACGGGTATCGGAGCCGGTGGCGTCGGGGTGGCGGTCGCGGGACCGCAGGCCAGTGCCGCTGCTGCGGCGAAGGCGCCTGCCGCGATGGTCAGTCTGCGTGTGTTCATGGGCTGGTCCATTCGGTCGCTGTGCGGTGAGAGTGAGCTGCGCTCACCTTGTCGTCGCGCCGACGGCTGCGCCAGACCGAAGAACTCGGGGCACCGCGCCACCGGTGAAGACGCGCGTACCGGCGCGGTAATCTCACCGCATGGGCGTACTGATCGCGGTGGAGGGTCTCGACGGGGCGGGCAAACGCACGCTGATCGATGGGCTGATCGCCGAATTGTCCGCAAAGGGGTTACGGGCGGACAGCCTGGCGTTTCCGCAATACGGGCACTCGATCCATGCCGATCTGGCGGCGGAAGCGCTGCGTGGGGGCAATGGCGACCTTGGCGGGTCGATCAACGCGATGGCGATCATGTTCGCGCTCGACCGGGCCGGCGCAACCGCGGCACTATCGGACCTGTTGAGCGGCAACGACATCGTGATCCTCGACCGCTGGGTGGCTTCCAACGCCGCCTACTCGGCGGCGCGGGCACACCAGGACGCCGATGGCGAAATCGTGTCGTGGGTGGGCGATCTGGAGTTCGGCAGGCTCGCATTGCCGAGGCCGGATCTCACCGTGCTGCTCGACGTGCCCACCGAGGTGGCGGCCGAACGTGCCCGTCGCCGTGGCGAACTCGACGACGCGCGGGCCCTCGATGCCTACGAACGGGATGGCGGTCTGCAGCAGCGCACCGGCGAGGTCTATCGTGAACTCGCCGACCGCGACTGGTTCGGCCGGTGGTGGACATACCGATCCGATGACGATAGGCCTGCATTACTCACCCTCTGCTCGGAAATCTTTTCCGGATAAGGTTGGATACGCGACGGGTTCACACCATTAATGGCGTGGCGGCCCGATCCTGGCCATGAAGATGACAACATAGGACTATGAAGCCCAAGATTCTGGTCGTCGACGACGATATGGCACTCGCTGAGATGCTGACCATCGTCTTGCGCGGGGAAGGGTTCGACCCGCATGTGGTGGGCGACGGCACGCAGGCCCTGTCAGCGGTGCGGGAGATCCGCCCCGATCTGGTTCTGCTCGACCTGATGCTGCCCGGCATGAACGGCATCGATGTATGCCGGGTGCTGCGGGCCGATTCCGGCGTTCCGATCGTCATGCTCACCGCCAAGACCGACACGGTCGATGTGGTCCTCGGCCTGGAGTCCGGCGCCGACGACTACATCGTCAAACCGTTCAAGCCGAAGGAACTCGTCGCCCGGGTACGAGCGCGCCTGCGCCGCACCGAGGACGAGCCCGCCGAGCTGCTCTCGATCGCCGATATCGTCATCGACGTGCCCGCGCACAAGGTGACTCGCGGCCCGGGGCAGATCTCGCTCACCCCGCTGGAGTTCGACCTGCTGGTCGCGCTCGCGCGCAAGCCTCGTCAGGTGTTCACCCGCGAGGTACTGCTCGAGCAGGTGTGGGGTTACCGGCACGCCGCCGACACCCGTCTGGTGAACGTGCACGTGCAGCGACTGCGCGCCAAGGTCGAGAAGGATCCGGAGAACCCGGAGATCGTCTTGACCGTGCGCGGTGTCGGTTACAAGGCCGGACCGCCGTGATCGGTCACTGCGGGGCGCCGCTGTGACCACTGGTCCAGTGGCGCAGCTGCGGCAGTGGGCGAGCCCGATCATGGCCTGGTTCCAGGCCGTCGGGACCGCACTCGGCCATCTGTGGCGCCGGTCGTTGCAGCTGCGAGTCATCGTTTCGACGTTGACCCTGTCGCTCATCGTGATCACGATCCTCGGGGTCGTGCTGACCGGTCAGATCACCGACCGGCTCCTCGAAGCCAAGATCAACGCGGCTGTCGAGGAAATGGATCGTGCCCGCAGCACGATCGAGAACAAGATGTCGGGCGTCCAATCCGGCAACAGCCAGGAGCAGCAACTCGAAGACGCGCGAGCCGCGCTGTCCAGCCGTGGTGGCACCGGTCAGTCCAGCGGCGCCGCGGGTAGTTTCGACTCGGCGTTGGCGATGGTCGGCGGGACACCGCCGCACGAGATCGCCACCAGCTCGATCTCGGAGGTGCCGCAGGAGCTGCGCCGGTTCGTCCAGCGCAACCAGGTCTCCTACCAGTTCACCACCGTCGCCGACCCCGACGGCTACCGCGGGCGCGCGCTGGTTATCGGCAGCCCGAGCGCCGAGGTCGCGACCCTGGAGATCTACCTGATCTTCCCGCTGGCCAGCGAGGAATCGAGCCTGTCACTGATGCGCGGCACGATGCTCATCGGTGGGGTGGTCCTGCTGGTGTTGCTCGCCGCGATCACCGCACTCGTTACCAGGCAGGTGGTGCTGCCGATCCGGTCGGCGGCGCGAATCGCGGGCCGATTCGCCGACGGCAGACTCAAAGAACGCATGCTGGTGCGCGGCGAGGACGACATGGCGCGGCTGGCACAGGCGTTCAACGAGATGGCCGAGAGCCTGTCCAACCAGATCACCCAGCTCGAGGAATTCGGCAATCTGCAGCGCCGCTTCACCTCCGACGTGAGCCACGAACTGCGCACCCCGCTCACCACGGTGCGCATGGCCGCCGACCTCATCCACGGCTCCAGCGACGATCTCGATCCCGCTCTTGCCCGCAGCTCCGAACTGCTGGTCAACGAGCTCGACCGGTTCGAGGGCCTGCTCAACGACCTGCTCGAGATCTCCCGTCACGACGCGGGTGTGGCCGAACTACAGGTCGAATCGCTGGATGTGCGGATGTGCGCGCGTGCCGCGATCTCCACGGTGCGCCACCTGGCCCGCGACGCCGAGATCGAGGTGGTGATCGACCTGCCGGAGGAGCCGGTGGTCGCCGAGGTCGACCCGCGCCGCGTCGAGCGCGTGCTGCGCAACCTGCTCGCCAACGCGATCGACCATTCCGAGGGCAAGCCGGTGCTGATCCGGATGCGCGGCGACGCCGAGGCCAATGCCGTCGCGACGGTGGTGCGCGACCAGGGCGTCGGGCTGCGGCCGGGCGAGGAGAAGCTGGTGTTCAACCGGTTCTGGCGCTCGGACCCGTCGCGCGTGCGTCGCTCCGGTGGCACCGGGCTCGGCTTGTCGATCAGCGTCGAGGACGCGAATCTGCACGAGGGCAGGCTCGAAGCGTGGGGCGATCCGGGCGTCGGCGCGAGCTTCCGGCTGCTGCTCCCGATGGTGCGCGGCCGCAAGCTCGGTCAGAGCCCGCTCGCGCTGGAACCGATGCTGCGCAAGGTCCCCGCACTGCCGGAAGTCGAACCCGAGCCGACGATCATCGAAGCCGAACCCGCCGAGCCGACCGCGCCGGCGAAGGACGCATCGAGTGGTGCCGAGCCGACGATCGGCGAGCCGACGGCTGTCGATCCGGCTGTCGACGACCCGACGGCTGTGGAGCCGGGAGCCGTCGAACCGCAGGACCCATCGGCGGACGAGCCCGGCATCGAACCGCCCGCCGCGGGCGCGCACCCGGCGACCAACGGCCGCGACCCCGTCACAGCCGACGCCGACGAGTCGATGCCCACCGAAACCGGAGACGGGAAGTCATGACTAGTGGTGATCGTCGGGATCGGCACGGCGCCGCACTGGTCGCGGCGGTTCTGGCCGGCCTGATGGTGCTCACCGGTTGCGCCAGTTTGCCGGAGTCCTCCGCACCCCAGGCACTCGGCACGATCAACCGCGCCCCCACCTCGGAGGGACCGACCCCGCCGATCTCCGGCCGCGACCCCGACCTGTTGCTCGGCGATTTCCTCACCGCCAGCGCCGATCCCACCAACAGGCACGCCGCAGCTCGCCAGTACATGGCACCGGAGACGGCCGCCGCCTGGAACGACGAGGCGAGCACCACCATCGTCGACGACCGCCCCGACACCCTGCGCGAGTCACGCTCGGGCGACAAGGCCAGCTACGTGCTGCGTGCCCGCAAGGTCGGTGAGCTCGCCGGCGACGGCGGCTATCGCGCCACCGAGGGCACCCTCGAGAACAAGATCGAGATGAGCAAGATCGACGGCGAGTGGCGGATCACCGAGCTACCGCCGGGCGTCGTGATGGACAACGATGCCTTCGTCAAGTCCTATCACCGCTATCTCCTGCACTACATCGACCCGAGCAATTCGCTGGTCGTCCCGGATCCGCGTTGGATCTCGGTACCGCGCGCCCAGCTCACCGAGCGACTGATCAGCATGCTCGCCGAAGGCCCGCAATCCGCGATCGCCCCGGTGGTGCGCAACCCGTTGGCGCAGCCGGTTTCGCTGCGCGGTCCGATCACCAAGGCCAACAACGAACCGGGCGATGTCGGGATCGGTATCGGTGGAGTGCGCATCGACTTCGCCGGCCTCGGCGCACTCGGCCAGCGCGAGCGCGAACTCCTCGCGGCGCAGGTGGTGCTCACGCTGTCCGGCGCCGACATCCTCGGTCCGTACGTGCTGCTCGCCGACGGTAAACCGCTCGACGACCGGTACGCCAACGGGTGGTCGGTGGCCGATGTCGACCAGTACAGCGCCTCGGCGCCCGGCCAGAACCGGATCGGCCTGCACGCCCTGCGCAACGGCACGCTGGTTCAGGTCACCCCGGACGGCATCGTCACGCCGAGCGGTTCCTTCGGCGAGGCGACCAACCTGCAGTCGATCGGCATCTCGGCCGACGGCCAGTTCGTCGCCGCGGTCGCCGACTCCGGAAAACCGGCGCCCGAACCCGCCCGCACCCTGCTCATCGGCAACTACGGCGCCAAGGCGTTCGCGGTCGCCGAGGGCGCCAGCATCGCTCGTCCGTCCTGGACCAGCGACGGCGGCGCGGCCTGGACGGTGATCGACGGTGAGCGAGTCATCCGGGCGGTCACCGATCGCGCCACCGGCAACGTCTCCACCGAGGACGTCGACATCGCAGCCCTGTTGGAGGGCACCGGCGCCCCGCGGCCGCCGATCAGCGAGGTGGTGATCTCGCGCACCGGCGTACGTGCGGCGCTGATCGCCGACGGCAAGGTCTACGTCGCGGTGGTCGAACGGCGTCCCGACGGCAAGTACGCGCTCACCTCGCCGCTGCCGCTGGCGTTGGGCCTGAGCTCGCGCGCGGTCTCACTGAGCTGGGTCACCGGTGACACCATCATGGTCGCCCGCGAAGGCAATGTTGATCCGGTCTTCACCGTCTCCATCGACGGCTCCCAATTCAACGCGGTGACCTCGCAGAACCTCACCCCGCCGGTTCGAGTGGTGACGGCAGCCCCGGCCACGCAGTACGTGGCCGATTCCCGGGCCGTCCTGCAGCTACAGACCGCCGATCCGACCCGCAATGACCGTTTCTGGCGCGAGGTACCCGGATTGACCGGAGAACAGGTTGTGCCGGTCCTGCCGAGCTGAAACATTCGCGGCTGGTGCCGCGGTTCTCGGTGTCTATTTGCGGCTGGCGCCGCGGTTCTCGGCGCTGAACTCCACCTCTTCCCTCCCTACGGGCACTCCTTCGTCGTACCCTTCGGTCAGTCCATCGGCGCCAGGCGCGCCGAGAACAACGCTCGTAGAGCGACGAAGCATGTCAGTGCCCGCTGCCATACTCGCTCGCTATGAAGGCGTTGCTAGATCTCATCCTGCCCGACCGGTGCGGCGGCTGCGGTTCGCCAGGCGAGAATTGGTGCGCCGAGTGCGCCGCTGAGCTCGGCAGCGGTCCCGTCCGGGTGCGACCGCGCGCCGATCCCGGTGTGCCGTGCTGGGCGCTCGGCCCCTACACCGGCGTGGGCGGGCGGGCGGTGCTGGCAGCCAAGGAACAGGGCCGACGCGACCTCGCCGGCCCACTCGGGCTGGCACTGGCCCACGGCTTGGCCCGCTTGCGCGCCCCCGACCGCCCACTCCTGCTCGTGCCCGCACCGACAAGAACCGCGGCGGCCCGTCGCCGTGGCGGTGATCCGGTGGCACGCTCGGCCGTGGTCGCGGCACGATCGCTGATCGATTGCCGCACCGCGCCGCTGCTGCGGATGGGTCGCGGTGTACGAGATTCGGTGGGCTTGACGCAGCATGAGCGCACCCACAATCTGCGCGGCAAGATCATGACCGTCGCCGATCCGGCCGAGTGGGTCGCTATCGGTGCGAAAGCGCAGGTAGTGCTGGTCGACGATGTGCTGACCACCGGTGCCACCGCCTGTGAATCGACACGCGTTCTTAGCCGAATCGGCATAGTTCCGCGGGCGGTTTTGGTGACCTGCGCGGCTTGACGGAGGAAAGTTCGCGTGAACAGTGGCGGACTTGCCGATGGCGGACTAGCGTCGCGAGCACACACCGAACCAAGTCTGGGAGGTGGTGCCGCGGATACAGGTGCCGGGCGATTCCCGATCGGCACAGCTCAATCCCGCCGCCCTACGTTCGTAGTTGTGCGGCCATATCCGGGAGGTACGCGTGACGACTTCTTCACGGGCATCAGTGCAAGATGCTGAACCCACGGCACTACAGAACGGTGCCACCGAGACGATCGATATGGAGACCCCGAACGCCGAAGTGGTGGTCTCCGGTCGCAACGTCGAAATCCCTGACCACTATCGAATCTACGTCGCGGAGAAGCTGTCTCGGTTAGAGCGCTTCGACCCGTCGATCTTCCTCTTCGATGTGGAACTGTTCCACGAACGCAATCGTCGTCAACGCAAGGCCTGTCAGCGCGTGGAGATCACCGCGCGCGGCCGTGGACCGATCGTGCGCGCCGAAGCGTGCGCCGACAGCTTCTATGCCGCGCTCGAATCGGCCACCCAGAAGATCGAGAGCAGACTGCGCCGGTCCAAGGACAAGCGGCGCGTCGTGCACTACGGCGACAAGACGCCGGTCTCGGTCGCGCAGGCCACTGCCACGCTGGTCGACGAGTCGCTGTTCGCCCAGCCGGACGGTTCCGCTGCCCACGACCACGACGAGGCACTCGACGAGTCCGGCCCCGGCCACATCGTGCGCACCAAGGTGCACACCGCGACACCGATGTCGGTGGACGACGCCCTCTATCAGATGGAATTGGTCGGCCACGACTTCTTCCTGTTTCACGACAAAGAGACCGACCGTCCGTCGGTCGTCTATCGCAGACACGCCTTCGACTACGGCCTGATCAAGCTGGCCTAGAGCCATGACCGATCCGGGCATCCGCTTTCGGCGGGTGTCCGGATCTTGTTCAGCCGCCGAAGGTTTCGTGATGCACGGCCTCGGTCAGCGACCGTCCCGTCCGCCATCCGAAACGTTCCAGATCCGGCACCTGCTGGAATGCGCTCACCGGCCCGACGCACAGCCAGGCCACCGGCTCGATTCCGGCGGGCAGGCCGACGAGTTCGCGCAGGAATTCCGGATCGTAGAACGACACCCAGCCCACCCCCACCTGCTCCGCGGTCGCCGCGAGCCACAGGTTCTGAATGGCGAGCACGGTCGAGTACACGCCGGTCTCCGGCACGCTCGCCCGACCGAGTACCTGCGGTCCGCCACGCGAATTATCGTGCGTGACAACAACACCCGTGCCGCTCTCGAGGATCCCGTCGATCTTGATCGGCTCGAATGTCGCCGCCCGCTCGGCAGGCAGCGACGCACGGAACTCAACCCGCTTGTCCGCCACATGCTCGGCGAACCGGCGCAGCGTCTCGGCCTGGCGAACCACGACGAAATCCCACGGCTGCGAGTTCCCGACGCTGGGCGCGCGATGCGCGGCGTCGAGGATCCGCAACAGGGTGTCGTCGTCGACGGGCTCACCGGTGTATTCGGCGCGCACATCACGACGCAGACGGATCGCGTCGTAGACGCTCAGTTGGTCGGCACTCACGCCGACCATACAACCGTAGCCGCCTCAGGCCACCGTTCGGCGGGCCAGCTTACGACCGGCGGCCAGCGCGGTGCGCAGGCCCTGACGGCGCCCGGTCGTCGGGTCGATCGTGGTGGTGGTGTTGCCGGCGAACAGGCGCTCGGACTTGGTCTCCGGCGCGTCGTCGGTGGTGTGGCGCAGGTACTTGTTCGGCAGCGAGAGCTTGAGGATGGTGCGCCACGACTTGAAGTACTGTGCCGGCATCGAACCGGTGGTGTAGGGCAGGTCGTACTTGTCGGCCAGTTCGCGCACCCGCACCGCGATGGCGGCGTACCGGTTGCTCGGCAGGTCGGGGAACAGGTGATGTTCGATCTGATGACTGAGGTTGCCGGTCATGAAGTCCAGGACCTTACCGCTGTTGATATTGGCGCTGCCCAGCATCTGGCGCAGATACCACTCACCCTTGGTTTCGCCCACGATATCGGCCTTGGTGAACTTCTCGGCGCCGTCGGGGAAGTGGCCGCAGAAGATGACCGCGTTGGTCCACACGTTGCGCACGACATTCGCGGCGAGGTTCGCGGTCAGTGTGCTCAGGAAGGCGGGCCCGGTGAGCAGCGGGAAGACCAGGTAATCCTTGGCGGCCTGCTTGCCGACCTTCTTCAGCACCACCTTGCGGTCGGCGTCGAACTTCTGCCATTCGGCGGAGTCCTTTTCCCACTTGCTCATCGCGACTTTGCCGAGCTCGAGATGCTGGATCGCGATGCCGTATTCGAAGAACATCTGTAGCAGCAGGTTGTAGACCGGGTTGCCGAGGTAGAACGGCTTCCAGCGCTGGTCGCGGGTGACGCGAAGCAGGCCGTAGCCGATGTCGTCGTCCATGCCGAGCACGTTGGTGTACTTGTGGTGCAGGAAGTTGTGGGTGATCTTCCAGTGCTCGGAGGGGCCTGCGTTGTCCCATTCCCACGAGGTGGAATGGATTTCCGGATCGTTCATCCAGTCCCACTGCCCGTGCAAGACGTTGTGCCCGATCTCCATGTTCTCGATGATCTTGGCGGTGCCGAGCAGGGCCACCCCGGCCAGCCAGGCCGGAGGCAGGAAGCTGGCGAACAGCACCGTGCGGCCGCTGATCTCGAGGGCGCGCTGTAGCCGGATGACATTGCGGATATAGCGCGCGTCGGCCGCTCCGCGCGAGGATTCGATCTCTCGGCGGATCGCGTCGAACTCCGCACCTAGAGCTTCGACATCCGCTGCGGTGAGGTGCGCGTATTCCTTGACATCCGAGATCGCCATGGCGGCTACAGTACCGTAAGTTACGAGAGCGTAGGTTGGCGATTTTCAGGACGAAATGTGTGATAAGTCCTATTGCGCAATCGAGATGTAAATGTTATCAGGCGTGGCGAGCCATTCGGCGAGCTGCTTTGTCGCGCAGTACACCCCGTTCGCGCACGGCGCGTTCGCCGAGCGCCCGCTTGGCCTCGCGCAAGGCCAGCTTCTCCTGCCGTGCTCGCGCCTTGAGCGCCGTCTTCGCCTCGCGCAGCACTTCCTTCTCGTGCCGCGCCTTGATCTCGAGCGCGACCTTCGCATCGTGCAGCGCCGAACGCAGGCCGAAACGCTTACCGGTCTCCGGATCTACCCGCAGGCTGTCGGGCAGTGAGATGCCGGCGAACTTACGCTCCGAAGACGTCTCGGGAGCATCGTCGGCGGTGCGCTTGAGGAAACGGTCCGGCAGCGCCAGCTTGTGGATGGTGCGGAAGGCCAGCAGGTACTGCTTGCCCAGCGAGCCGGTGGTGTAGGGCAGGTCGTACTTGTCGCACAGCTCGCGCACCCGTACCGCCACCTCCGAATACCGGTTGCTCGGCAGGTCGGGGAACAGGTGGTGCTCGATCTGGTAGCAGAGGTTGCCGCTCATGAAGGCCATCACCGGACCGGCCTTGAAGTTGGCGCTGCCCAGCATCTGGCGCAGGTACCACTCGCCCTGGGTTTCCCCGTCGAGCTGTTCGGAGGTGAACTTCTGCGCGCCGTCGGGGAAATGCCCGCAGAAGATCACGGCGTAGGACCAGAGATTGCGCACCAGATTGGCGGTGGCGTTCGCCTTGAGCGTCGACTTCCAGGCCGGGCCGGTCAGTGCTGGGTAGAGCACGAAATCCTTGGCGACCTGACGGGCCGACTTACGGTAGAACTCGATATCGGGCGGCGAGGTCTTCGCGCCGGGCGCGATCCCGGCCAGCTCCTTCTCGATGCCGAGATCGTGCAGTGCGATACCCCACTCGAAGGTCGCGGCCAGCAGCAGATTGGCGGCGGGCTGGGCCAGATGGACGGGGCGCCACGCCTCGTCGCGGGTCATCCGCAGAATGCCGAAACCCAGATCCTCGTCCTTGCCGAGGACGTTGGTGTAGGTGTGGTGCGAATAGTTGTGCGCGCGCCGCCACTGCGCCGACGGGCCCGTCATGTCCCACTCCCAGCTGGTGGAGTGGATCTCGGGATCGTTCATCCAATCCCACTGGCCGTGGCTCACATTGTGGCCGAGCTCCATGTTCTCGATGATCTTGGCGACCGAGAGCATCGCGGTACCGCCGAGCCAGGCCCAGCGGTTACGGCTGCCGAACAGCACCGCGCGCCCGGCCACCTCGAGTGCGCGCTGAGCCGCGATGGTGCGCCGGATGTACTTGGCGTCGTGTTCGCCGCGGGAGGTCTCCACCGATCGGCGGATCGAATCGAGTTCTTTCCCCAGTGTGTCGATGTCGGCCGCCGTCAGATGGGCGAAGGCCTGGATATCGGTGATGGCCACCGGGGGTCCTCCTGTGAGTGGTCCTAGGTCGCGCCCGTCGGAATCGATCGACGTCAGGGGCCGCAGAGATGACCGTTGGTCACGGGTTATGACCGACGCATAGCTCCGAGGGTACCCGTTGGTCGCTCAGGCAGGCGGCGCTAGATGTCCAGGGTGCAGTCGCCCGCGGCGGCGGAGATGCAGGTTTGCACCTTGTCGCCGGGTTGACGTTCGTCGCCGTTGCGCAGATCGCGGGCGTGTCCGGCGGAGATGGTCACCACGCAGGTCTGGCAGATGCCCATCCGGCAGCCGAAGGGCAACTGCACGCCGACGGATTCACCGGCTTCGAGCAGGCTGGTCGCACCGTCGACGGTGAGGGTGCGCCCGGTGGTACCGAACGTCACGGTGCCGCCCTCGCCGATCGCGGAGCGCTCCACCTCGAAGCGTTCGATGTTCAGCTTGTCGGCCACACCCGCGTTCTTCCAGTGGTTCTCGATCGCGTCGAGCATCGGGGCCGGTCCGCAGGCCCAGGTCTCGCGCTCGCGCCAGTCGGGGTAGAGCTCGTCGAGGCCGGCCAGGGAGAACAGGCCCTGCTCGTCGGTGAGTTGCAGGTGGGAGACGAAGCTGGGGTGCTTGTCGTGCAGGGCGCGCAGTTCGGCGCCGAACATCACATCGGCGTCGGTGGGCGCGGAATGGACGTGCACCACGTCGTTGACGCCGTCGCGGCGGTCCATCGTGCGCAGCATCGACATCACCGGGGTGATACCGCTGCCCGCGGTGAGGAACAGCACCTTCGCCGGCGGCGGCTCGGGCAGCACGAACCCGCCCGCCGGTGCGGCCAGCCGCACGATGGTGCCCGCGGCCACCCCGTTGACAAGGTGGCTTGACAGCTTGCCCTCCGGCATCGCCTTCACCGCGATGGAGATGAGCCGCTTGCCGCCCTCGCCGGTCCAGTCCGGGGGGCAGGTCAGTGAGTAGGAACGCCAGTTCCAGCGGCCGTCGATCAGGATGCCGATGCCGATGTACTGCCCTGGGCGGTACTTGAAATCGAAGCCCCAGCCCGGCTTGATCACCAGGGTCGCCGAGTCGGCGGTCTCTTTCTGCACCTCGACGATGCGCCCGCGCAGCTCGCGCGCCGACCACAGCGGATTGGCCAGGTGTAGGTAGTCATCGGGCAGCAGGGGAGTGGTCACCCGGGCTACCGCGCCACGCAACACGTTCAGCTTGCCGCCGCGATCGGCGACCTGCGCCGCCGGTGCTTCGAGCCATTCCCGGAACTTATTGAGGACCATGCGCTGCGATTTCTCCCTGTCGTGCATTCGAGCCACCGTGGGGTGACTCGCTCGCAGCCAGGTTACGGCATCGTAGGTTGAGCGCTAGTTGTGAACATCGGGCAACCGGGGCCGCCGACCGCCGCAGCTACAACAGCTCGAGCAGGAACGGCAGCTCCTGGGGCGCGTACCAGGCCAGCTGATGGTCCTCGGCGTCGCCGAGGACGAATTCCGCATCGGTATCACCGAGGTCGGCGGCATCGATGACGTCCACGGCCTTGGCGACCTGCGGCTCCGCCTCGGCCAGGTCGACATGCACCGCGGCGACCTGCTTGAAGCTGATCGGCCCCGACAGCTTCACCACGGCATCGTCGAGATCGGGCCGCAGCTTCGCCCCCGGCACATCCGCCGCGATCACCGCGCGCCGATACACCGGGCCACCCGGGTTGGCCGCTTCGCCCTCGGCGGCGTCGTCCGGATCGTCGAGTCCGTCGCGCTCGGCGGCGATCAGCCGCATGGAGGCCCGCGCGGCTTCCTGCATCGCCACTTCGGCGAGTTCCTCGTCGTCGCCCGCGGCGTAGGCCTCGCGCAGGGCGGGCGTCACGGCGAACGCGGTCGCGCCGAGCGGGAGCAACTGCTGCTCGTCGACGAGTTGGCGCAGCAGCGGGATCGTCGCCGGGATGTAGACCCGCATCGTGTCGTTCTCAGAGACAGGCACCGAGCAACTCCTCCATCGATTCGTGCACCGAGGCCGCGAGAACATCGATGTCGGCCATGGCGTCGCGGTCGGCGTTGAGTCCGTAGAAGACCTGACCGTCGTACGAGGTGAGTCCGAAACTCAATGTCTGATTGCGCAGCAGCGGCGATACCGGATACATCTCCAGCATGCGCGCCCCGCCGATGTACATCGCGGTCTGTGGTCCCGGCGCGTTGGTGATCACCAGATTGAAACTGTTGTCGGCGAACGTACTCGCCGCCCGCACACTCATCGCGTGCAGGCTCGCGGGCGCGAATCCGGCCAGGTGCACGAGCGTGCGGGCCCGCACGCCGCGACGTTGCCTGCCCGCGGCCTCGGTGGCATGGGAGATGTGCGAGAGCCGCATCGTCGGATTCGGTTCGCCCACGGGCAGATCGATGAGGAACGAGGACACCTCGCTGGCCGGGGTGAGCTGGTTGTCGCCGTCGACGTAGACCGACATCGGCACCACCGCGCGCAGATTGGTCGACTCGACCAGCGCCTCGTTGCGTGAGAGCAGCCAGTTTCGCAGCGCCCCGGTGACCACCGCGAGCACCGCGTCGTTGATCGAGCAGTCGAAATGCCTGCGGATCGTGCGGTAGTCGTCCAGATCGGTGCGCACCACGTCGAAGCGGCGGCTGCGCGAGGTGCGGGCGTTGAGCGGGCTGTCCGGCGCCGCGCTCGAGGTCGCCGCGCGCACCACATTGGCCGCGGCCTTCACTGCCATCCGGGTGCCGCGCACCACCCCGAACGCGTTCGATCCCGCGTCGCGCATCACGCCGTAGGCCTCGCGTGGCTGCGCGGCGAGCTGCGACAGCGCCCCGGCCAGCAATTCCACATCGGTTGGTTCGCGCGGCGCCCGCCACGAGTCGTCGGCCAGTTCGCGCGGCAGCGGGGAGTTGTCGAGGATCACGTGCCCGATTTCGAGGGCGGTATCACCGTCGACGAGCGCCGAGTGCGACTTGGTGAACACCGCCGCGCGCCCGTCGGCGAGCCCTTCGATCAGATACATCTCCCACAGCGGCCGACCCTGATCCAGGGGTCGCGACGCGAGCCGGGCGACGAGATCGTAGAGCTGGCAGTCGCTGCCCGGACCGGGCAGCGCCGAGCGGCGGATGTGATAGCTGATGTCGAAACGACTGTCCTCGACCCATACTGGCCTGCCCATGGCGAGTGGGATCTCGCGCACCTTGCGGCGGTAGCGCGGCACCAGCGGCAGCCGGGATTCGACCAGGTCGACGAGGCGTTCGTAGTCCAGTACCTGGCCCTCGGCGTCGGGGGAGGAGTTGTTCAGGATCGCGAGAGAGCCGATGTGGATCGGGTTGCTGCTCGACTCGAGCCGATAGAACGACGCGTCCTGCGGCGTCAATCTCGTGATCACGCGCTCCGAAGCTCCTTCCGGTGCCGTAGCACGCTTCGCGCGCCCATGGCGCTGATCGGGCACGCGCTACATCCTACGTCACGGCAGGTGAATCGCGGTGCCGGGCAAGGAGGCTCGCCGAGCGTCGTGACCTGGGGTAATGACTGCACCGGTACGTCGGGCACGGGTCCGCGCCGCCGGGTACGGTGGTCTGCGGACTACCATCGCCGTTGAACACAACTCCGACCAGAGGACTGACGAGACCCGTGCCTGCGCTGACACTGACGAGGTTGCTACGGATTGGTGAAGGTCGCATGGTCAAGCGGCTCTCGAACCTCGCCGATGAGGTCATCGCGTACGGCGACGAGATCGAAGCGTTGACCGACGCCGAGCTGCGCGCCAAGACCGACGAGTTCCGCCAGCGCTACGCCGACGGGGAAACCCTCGACGACCTGCTGCTCGAGGCCTTCGCCGTGGCGCGTGAGGCGTCCTGGCGCGTGCTGAACCAGAAGCACTACAAGGTCCAGATCATGGGCGGCGCCTCGCTGCACCTCGGCAATATCTCGGAGATGAAGACCGGTGAGGGCAAGACCCTGACCTGTGTGCTCCCCGCGTACCTCAACGCGATTTCCGGTGACGGCGTGCACGTCGTCACGGTCAACGATTACCTCGCCAAGCGCGACGCCGAGTGGATGGGCCGCGTGCACCGCTTCCTCGGTTTCGAGGTCGGCGTGATCCTGGGCGGGATGACCCCGGCCGAGCGCCGCGTGGCCTACGCCGCCGAGATCACCTACGGCACGAACAACGAGTTCGGCTTCGATTACCTGCGCGACAACATGACTCACTCCCTGGACGATCTCGTCCAGCGTGGTCACAACTTCGCCGTGGTCGACGAGGTCGACTCCATCCTCATCGACGAGGCCCGCACCCCGCTGATCATCTCGGGCCCGGCCGACGCCTCGTCGAAGTGGTACGCCGAGTTCGCGCGCATCGCGCCGCTGCTGAAGAAGGATGTCCACTACGAAGTGGACATCAAGAAGCGCACCATCGGCGTGCACGAGCAGGGCGTGGAGTTCGTCGAGGATCAGCTCGGCATCGACAACCTCTACGAGTCCGCGAACTCGTCGCTGGTGAGCTACCTGAACAACTCCATCAAGGCCAAGGAGCTCTACCAGCGCGACAAGGATTACATCGTCCGCGACGGCGAAGTGATCATCGTCGACGAGTTCACCGGCCGCATCCTGGTCGGTCGCCGCTACAACGAGGGCATGCACCAGGCGATCGAGGCCAAGGAGAAGGTCGAGATCCAGCCGGAGAACCAGACCCTGGCCACGATCACCCTGCAGAACTACTTCCGCCTCTACAACCGCCTGTCCGGCATGACCGGTACCGCCGAGACCGAGGCCGCCGAGCTGCACTCGATCTACAACCTCGGCGTGGTCCCGATCCCGACGAACAAGCCGATGGTCCGCAAGGACCAGGCCGACCTGATCTACAAGTCGGAAGAGGCCAAGTTCGCCGCCGTCGTCGACGACGTGACCGAGCGGCACGAGAAGGGCCAGCCGGTCCTGATCGGTACCACCAGCGTGGAGCGCTCGGAGTACCTGTCCAAGCAGTTCACCAAACGCGGTGTGGCGCACTCGGTTCTGAACGCGAAGTTCCACGAGCAGGAAGCGCAGATCATCGCCGAGGCCGGTCGCCCCGGCGCGGTCACCGTAGCCACCAATATGGCCGGTCGTGGTACCGATATCGTGCTCGGCGGCAACGCCGACATCATCGCTGACATCCTGCTGCGCAAGCAGGGCCTCGACCCGGTGAACACCCCCGACGAGTACGAGGCCGCCTGGCACTCCGCGCTCGAGCAGGTCAAGAAGCAGACCGAGGAAGATGCCGAAACGGTCTGCGAGGCCGGCGGTCTGTATGTGCTCGGCACCGAGCGTCACGAGTCGCGCCGTATCGACAACCAGCTGCGTGGTCGTTCCGGCCGTCAGGGCGACCCGGGCGAGTCCCGCTTCTACCTGTCGCTGGGCGACGAGCTGATGCGCCGCTTCAACGGTGCCGCGCTCGAGTCGATCATGACGCGCCTGAACCTGCCCGACGATGTCCCGATCGAGGCGAAGATGGTCTCCAAGGCCATCAAGAGCGCGCAGACCCAGGTCGAGCAGCAGAACTTCGAGATCCGCAAGAACGTTCTGAAGTACGACGAGGTCATGAACCAGCAGCGCACCGTGATCTACGGCGAGCGCAACCAGATCCTGCGTGGCGAGGACATGGAGGGTCAGGTTCAGAACATGATCACCGACGTGACCACCGCCTACGTCGACGGCGCCACCGTCGAGGGCTACGTCGAGGACTGGGATCTGGACAAGCTCTGGACCGCCCTCAAAACCCTCTACCCGGTGAGCCTGGACCACAAGGAACTCACCGGCGAGACCGCCACCGGCGACGCGGGCGAACTCTCCCGCGACGAACTCCGCGAGACCCTCCTCGAAGACGCCCACAACGCCTACGAGAAGCGCGAACAGGAGATCGACGGCCTCGCGGGCGAAGGCGCCATGCGCAACCTGGAACGCCAGGTCCTGCTCTCGGTCCTGGACCGCAAGTGGCGCGAACACCTCTACGAGATGGACTACCTCAAGGAGGGCATCGGCCTGCGCGCCATGGCCCAGCGCGACCCGTTGGTCGAATACCAGCGCGAAGGCTTCGACATGTTCGCCGCCATGCTGGAAGGCCTGAAAGAGGAGTCCGTCGGCTTCCTCTTCAACCTCCAGGTGGAGGTCCAGCAGCCCCAGCCCGAAGGCGTCTCGATCGACAAGGGCCTGCGCTCCCCGGTCGGCGCGCCGGTCCAGGACGCCCCCGTCCAGGCCCCACCGGCCTTGCGGGCCAAGGGAATCACCGACCAGCCCGCCCGCGCGATGAACTACTCGGGCCCCGCCGAAGACGGCCACGCCGAATCCCATTCCGACGCCCAGGAATACGGCGGCGGCCAGCAGTCCGGCACCCGCCGCGAGCGTCGCGAAGCGGCCCGCACCGATTCGAAGGGCAAGCGCCGCCGCTGAGGCAGAGCTAGCTGATCAGCATGACCGAGGCCTCCGCTTTGCGGGGGCCTCGGTCGTCTTCCCGCTCTCCTGAATCCAGCCCCCTCGGTGACAGCTGTCGCGCCGCCTTGGAAGCCGACAATCGCTGGATCGCCCCCAGCACTGGACCGTCGAAGTCCTTTCGGTGATTCGCCGCTTCACCGGTGCGGGCACCATCAGCACCGACCAAGCGGCCCGAGCGGTAGCCGGCCTGAATGGCGGGTTCGCTCTTCAACTCGCCCGGTGGATCGGGTGGACTCGGGAGAGGGCGCGTTTGGCTTCGGCGAGGGAGATCATTTGGTCTTCGTCGTCGATTTCGGCGACGGCCGCTTCGGCCCATTCTCGGAGCAAGGTCGATACGCCTACGCGGCGTTCGTCGGCGAGGGATTTCAGGCGGCTGTGTAGGCCGAGAGGGAGGCGGATCGACGTGGTCACCATGATGTCTTCGTTGACCGGAAGGCGTGGTGGGGCGTCGGTGGGCTCGTCGGAGAAACTCAGCCGATCCATGAAGTCGGCGAGTTCTTCTCTGCTGGACGGAAGTCCTGGCTCGCTCATGATTGGCTCCCACTTTCCCACTGCTCGAATTGCGCCAGTTCCTCGGCGCGCATCGTGCGTGCGCCGATGATCACCCACGTCCAGTCCTCCCGCTGTCGCATCACCACGATCAGCGGGCGGCCGGCTGTGGTGCGCCCCCACACCGTCAGAACGGTCACCTGGCCGTCGAAGGCCGGGCGTGGCCACCGTCGTGACGCTGCGAGGACCTGCCGAACCTCGCTGGGTTCGATGCCGATCAGGTGAGCGATCGCCCAATCAGGCCACTCGAAACCCATAAGTCCATAATACGCATGTAGTAACGCCATGTGAAAGTGCTGAGGATCGAGCGGGCGTCGGTTCGTTACGCTCGGCGGTGACACAATTGCCGATACACAGGAGGCCGCGATGGGTGAGGTGATGCGGCCGCTGTCGGCGTCGGAGCGGTGGTTCTGGCTCGTCGATCAGTTGTCGCCGGCTAATTGCGTCGTCCGCTTGCGGGTGCGCGGCTCGATCGGTGCCTACCGCCTCGAAGCGGCCACCGACGCGCTGGTCGCGGAGTTTCCGCTGCTGCGAACAACGGTGGTCGACGGCCCGCGTTTCGCCCCGTCCGCCGACCCGCACCTACCGGTCCTGCACCGCATCGCCGAAGACCCCGACGAGTGGCGCACGGTCTTCGACGAACAATTGGCCGAGTCCGTCGATCTGGCAACGGAACCCGGGCGCCTCATCGATTTGGTTTGGCGCCCAGGCACTTCCGAGGAACACCACGACCTGATCCTCGTGTTGTCCCACGTCCTAGTCGACGGACGCTCGATGACGTCGTTGGGTTGGCGAATCCTCGCCTACGCCTTCGGATCTCCCGTCCCCGCCGCCTCGCGCCCGCCGATCCCAGCCCCCGACGACCTCATCCCGCCCGCACACACCCGACTCCTACGCTGTCTACGCACCAACATCACCGGCCAACTCACCGCCATGGCCCGCCGCCCGGCCAGCCTGCCCGGCACCCCGCCGCCGCTCCCGATCCGCCGCACCCGCACCGTGATTCGCACCATCGAGGGGGCAACCCTCACCGACCTTCGCACCCGGTGCCATCAGCACGACGTCACCATGAACGCCGCGCTGTCCGCTGCCCTGGCCAACGCCCTCGGCGAACTCGCCCCCCAACCTTCCGGCGTAGCGGGCATCGGCATCCCCGTCGACGTCCGCTCCCGCCTGAACCCACCCCCGGACGACGACGAGCCCGGCATGTTCACCGCGGTAGTCCCCACTTTCGTCCCCTACGGCCTGTCTCACTCCCTCTGGGACGCGGCCCGCGCGGCGAAAACCCAACTGACTCAACGACTGGCGAAGAACAACGACCTCACCGCCCTGGCCGCCATCCGCTACGGCTGTCCCCGATCACTCGAATCCGGCAGGCGCACCATCGAACTCATCGACCGCCGCGCACCGTGGAACGTCACACTCAGCAACCTCGGAAAACTGACCCCACCCGAAACCCCTGAGCCCCTAGACATCACCGCCCTCACAGTCGCCGGAACGAACTCCTGCGCCAGTGCCCTCACGGTCGCGGTAGCTACCCTCGGCACCACGATGTCGGTCACCTTCTGCTACGTCGACGCCATACTCCCGCATGCAGCCATCGAATCTCTGGCAGACCGAACCATCCGCTCCGTCACCTGTTGATTCGGCGGCTACACAGCGACGATGTTGAGCAGCGGACCGAGCCCCTTGAAGTCGTCGGGATTTCGGGTGTAGAGCGGCAGCGCATGCTGGACCGCGGTGGCCGCGATCTGCAGGTCGGCAACCCGGCGCCGGGGTTTGCGGCCGATCTGCTCGACCAGTAAAGCCAGCGACCCGTACACGTGAGCTGTGTCGATCTCGAACGGGAGTGGATCGAAGGACCTGACAACCCATTGGAAGCGGAGTTGGCGCTGTGCCTGGCGCACCGGGTCCATGGCGGCGTGGATGCCGGCGGCGAGTTCGGCCACGCTGACGGCGCTGATCGCAGCGTCTGCGTCTGTAGGCAGGCTCGATTGAACATCGCTGTAGTCGATGAGCACCGACGTGTCGAGGAGGATGTGGAGGGGCTCGGCTGGCTCACTCACCGTCGGGCATTTCCGGGTCGATCATCGCGTCCAGGTCGGCACGCCACTGCTGGTAGTCGACGCGCGGGAGTCGGGCGCTCGTGCGCGCCAGCTCGGCGACGGGCACAAAGGTCCGTCGAACGAGGGGCTCGAGCTTGGCCACGGGGTTGCCATTGCGAGTGATGATGAAGCTCTCGCCTGCTTCGACCGCGGCGAGCACTTTTCCGCTGTCGTTGCGAAGGTCGCGTTGCTGGATCTGCTTCATAGAGGCAAGTGTACTCACGACTGCTACGTTGTGTACATAATGCTACAGCGGGTTCGCGCGACTGTCCGACTAGGCGAGCAGCCCGCGCACCATCTCCCGTAGTGCCGCCCGGTCCGGCTTGTTCGTTCGTCCGCTGACCGGAATTCGATCCACCACCACGATGTCGTCGGGGACGGCGGTGGTGTCGATGACCCGCGGCAGTCGTTCGTGAAGCAGCGCCGCGATGTCCCCGGATCCCGGTTCCGCGACAACGGCGAGCACGATCCGTTCGTCACCGATCTCGTCCGGCAGACCGACCATGATCGCCTCGCGCACACCGTCGATCGCGGTGATCACGGGCTCATACAACCCTGGGTAGATGTTCGTCTTCCCCCGGATCATCATGTCCTTCTTGCGTCCGGTGAGGACCAGTTCCTTGCCGTCCCAGCGGGCGAGGTCGCCGGTCGCGATCTCGGTCAGCGGCTGGGCGCCGAGATAGCCGCGACATAGGTTCGGGCCGGACAGCACGAGTTCGCCGTCGTCGGCGATCCGCGCCTGCACACCCCGCACCGGGGAACCGAGCAGATCCCCGTCGTGCGCGAGCTTGGCGGCGCCGGTCGCTACCGCCACCGGCAGAATCTCCGTCATCCCGTAGATCGCCAGAAACTCGGTGTCGGGCAATGACTTCCGTGCCCGGCGAAGGAGTGTCGACGTGACCGGCGCGCCGCCGAGGGCCACCTGACGGAGATTCGGTGGCGCCGTGAGATCGCCGGCTTCGATCGCGTCGAGCGCGACAGCGAGATCGGCCGGGGTGTAGAACGCGTGCGTCGCGCTTCGCAGATTCTGCGTGAATCGGACCGGGTCGATATGGGTACCGAACCGTGGATATCGCGGCATCGCCCACCGTGCTCCCGCCATCAAGGCGGGCAGTCCCATCATGAGCTGCTCGGTGTGCAGGAAGGCGCCGGGCGCGAGATCGGTCTTTCCGCCCATCGCGGCGAGCCCCGCACTCAGCGAAGCACGGGTGTGCACAACGGCTTTCGGTTCGTCGGTGGTTCCGGAGGTGAACACGATCAACGCCGCCGCATCAGGCTTCGGGGCAGGCAGGACGGTCTGGCGCGCATCGCCGGTGAACCGCCGCAACGGAATCGACCCGAACGGTGTGCCGGGCACCCACACCCCACTGTGGATGTGCCGAACATCGAGCGCGCCGAACCGGGGCAGTTCCAGCCCCTTCTTGCGGCCGAACCCGGCAAGCGGCCCACTCACGGCGTACAGCAGTGATTCCGTTGCCGCCCAAGTAGGTTCGACCACGCCGACCCGTTTGGCGAAAAGCTCCGGCCCCACACCGGGGTCGACGAACACGATCGTTCCGCCCGCGGCGATCACCCCGAAGATCAACATCACCGACGACACGCTCGGCCGGATCGAGAACAGCATCCGATCACCTGCCGAGAACCCGGCCTCGCCGAGGTTGTTCGCCACCCGGCCGACGGTGTCCACCAGTTCCCGGTAGGTGAGCGCACGCTTGCCGACCGCGCCGAGTGCCGAGGCATCCGGAATCCGTTCAGCTTGCGCCCCGAGCCGTTCGAGAAAGTCGGTCATCGGTGGTCCCCCTCGGTAGTCGAGCACGGCGTGCGGGCATGACGGGCGCGACCCTCACCGAATGTCGACCACTTCGGGCCGATACCGGTGGTCGGCATACCAGGCGAGCGTCTTGCGGATTCCCCAGGCGCGTACCCGCCGATTCGAGCCGAACACCCGCACGTCCCGACGCAACCCATAGTCGGTGGTGATGGTCCGCACCGCGTTGACCAGTGCCCGGTCCTCGTGCAGATCCTCGATCGCGGTGCGCGGGAATCCTCCTGCGGCAAGATACAATTCGGCGGTTATCGCCATATTGCAGCCCGGTGTCATCACATAGGTCCCGAGATACTTCGGGTCCCGGTTGCCCGAGCGCACCTTGCCGAAGGTCGACGCCACTTCCAAGGCCACCCGAATGATCGTGCGGTCGATCCAGGAAACGCCTTCGTCGGTGCGCGGAATCAGCTGACCGCTGACCAGTCGCAGCCCGGAGCCGAACCCGGCTCTGATCCGCGCTGTCCAGTCGGGCGCGGGCAGACAGTCGGCGTCGGTCCGTGCCAGGTAAGTCGCGCCCTGTGAAATCGCATGGCGCATACCGGTATCGGCGGCAGCTCCGGTGCCCTTCTGCTGCTCGTGGATCACCATGACGCGCGGCACCGGATGTGCCGACGCGAACGCGCGGACCACCTCGACGGTCCGATCGGTCGAATTGTTGTCGACCACGACCACCGTGAAGTCCGTGTCCTGTTGCGCGGCAATGGCAGCCAGGGTCGTGCCGATGCCTCGTTCTTCGTCGAAGGCGGGAATCACCACCCACAGCGATTCCGGTTCACGATTACTCACAGGTCCTCCAACAGCCGATCGAGCCCGCCGACCTGGGCAACCCAGCGATGGAAGTTGTCCAGGCCCGTCGCGAACGGGACGTCCGGCCGATAGCCCAGTTCACGCTCGGCTCGCGAGATGTCGTAGGTCGCCGACCGGGTGACGAGCGCGACCGCGTATCGCGACAGTGGGGGAGTCCACCGCTGCGCGACCGCCGGTATCCGCCACAGCGTTTCGATCGCCGCCAGCGCCCCGCCGAGGACGGGCGCGGGCACCGTGACACTCGGCCGGGCCAGCGCGAACCGTTCGGCCACGGCGTCCAACGTCGGCCACACCGACACCGGTTCCGCATCGGCGACGAAATATGCTCGTCCGCCGACATTCTCGGCTTCCAGCACGAGACCGACGGCATCGACGAGATGGTCGATGTAGCACAGCGAGGCCCGAACATCGCGTCCGCCGGAAAGATCCGGCAACCGGCCCGCACGCAACTTCGCCAGAATCTGCACGATCGGCCCGCGCCGATCCCCCGGCCCCCAGACTGCCCGCGGCCGCAATGAACACGTCGTGAACCCGGGCGCGTTCGCCGCGAGCACCAATTGCTCAGCGACGGCCTTGGTTTCGCAATAGCTGTTCAGGAACCGATCGGGATAGGGCACGGTCTCATCGATCCCCACCTGATCCCCGCCATCGGGCGCCATCAACGCACTCGGACTCCCGATGAACACGAACCGCTCGACCCCGGCCGCCGCGGCTTCCTGCACCAGCCGATCGGTCCCCGCCACATTCACCGCGAAGAACTCGGCGGGTCGACCGAATTCGCCCAGCAGGGCAGCCGCGTGCACCACAGCCCGTACCCCGGTCACCGCACGCGCCAGCGCAGCCGTATCCCCGAGATCGGCAACCGCGACCTCGGCACCCGCCGGTGCCACCGTCGAATCCCGGACCATCGCCCGAACCGGCACCCCCCGTTGCACCAGCCCACGCACGATCGCCCCGCCGACGAACCCTGTTGAGCCTGTCACCAGCACAGTCATGGCGCCAAGCTATACCGTCGATGCGAGCTCCAGCCGGACAGAGTCGAGGTGCTGTACCCCCGCGGGCCGAACCCCGTGGTCGCACTATCGCCGCCCGGCGCATCGATCACTGCTCGCCCTCGCCCAACGTCTTCCACCAGGTAGCCCCGAACAGCATGGTCATCACGGCGGCCCGGCCGGGCGAGATCCCCCGCTCGGCGGCCACTTTCCGGGCAGCCGGAATCTGCGCGGCGTGCACGCCGACGCTCAACACCACATCGATCCAGAAGGCCACCCGCAACCATCGGGCCCGGAACGGCCGCACCACACCGACGATCAGAAATATCCAGCCGATCACCGGAATCGACCGCAGGGCCAGCACCGTGCCCCGGCTGGGTACTCCTGCCGAAGGATCGTCTGACGCGCGATGGCGACCGTGCCGCGGCGCATTCACCGGATCCGGAACAACATGCAGAGACCGTGTCACCGCACACCAACCCCTCGATAGGTCACGGCCGCGGCGGTGGGTCCACCGTCAGCGGCGACGAACAGCAACGGCCGATCGGCCAGTCCGGCATCACGCGCGGCCACGAACGCGGCGGTCAGCGCGGACGTGTGTGCGTCGGCGGCGAAGTCGTCGGTCACCACCGCGCCCACGCCGAGCTGGGCAGCCAGTTCCCCGGCGAAGTCCGCCGTCGGTTTGCCGCACAGCAGCACCACCTGCGCGGCGTCGATACCGTCGGCGGCCAAGGCTTCTCGCGCCGCGATGGCGGCGTGTTCGACGAGCTCCGCTGTCCCGGCGAGCAATTCCACCGTCAACGACGAGCGCCCTTCTGCTCCCATCGCGGACAACTTCACAAACCCCTGTGGATCGGGCAGCACGTCACCGGCGCTCACATGGACGCCGCCGAAACCCGCGGCCTCAGCGGAATTCTCGAGTACGAAGGCCGCCCCGACAGGCTCGAACGCGAACTCCGCATCGGCCAGCCCCGACGGATGCGCATCCCCGGAAACCACCACCACATGCCCGGCAGGCAGATCGGCGAGCAGCGACGCGGCCACTCCCACCGCGTTCACCACCCCGCAGGCACCGTTCATCAGATCGAACGACAGACACGGCACATCACCGCGCCGGTAGTCCAACCCGATCCCCGCCGCCTGCTGGATCAGCGCCGCGACCGCCGGTTCCACGAGGTTCGCATCGCGGTAAACCCCCACATTGATCAGCGCGTCGACCTGATCGGGCTGACAACCAGCCCCCGCCAACGCCGTGCGCGCGGCGTCGGCCGCCTGTCCCACCGAGCTGACGCCGCCGCTGCGCGTCACTGCCGAAGAAATGATGATTCCCATACTGTCCTATACCCGCAGATCGCCGATTGTCACCGACAAGAATCCGGCGACCACCCCGGAGGCCGCCGGTACCAGCAGTACCTTCGACCCCGGCGCGATCAGTCCCTGCCGCAGCGCGTCGTGCAACACCACGAAATGTGAGGTCGACGCGGTGTTGCCGTATCTGTCCAGCACCGCGAGCCCCGGCGGCATCGCCGCGTCGAATTCGCGCTCGGCGATCTTGTTGATCAATTCCACGGCAGGGCCGCTGAATTGGTGATGGATCAGGTAGTCGTAACCCTCCTCGGCGAAGCTGGAACCGCGGGCGGCGAGGAACTCCAGCTGCCGCGAGGTCCACAGCAGGTACCTGGACTCGTTGTGCATCGCGCGGTTGTCGGTGTAGAGCGCGACCCCCGGCCCCTGATCGCTCGGCATCCCGAGGCACAGCTTCGCGAAAGCGGCGCTGGTGTTGAGCTCCACGTAGTCGAGCCCTGGCCCGTCGGTACCGTCGAGCACCACGGCCGCGCCGGCATCACCGACGGTGAGCGAGGCGAATTGCGGGTCGTACTTCTGCGAGATCTCCCGCACCGCGGTATCGGCGATCGGCGTGATGCATTCCCCCGACACCACCATGCCGCGACGTACCGCACCGGATCGAATCATCCTGTCCAGCAGGAGAACTCCGGTCATCATCCCGGCGCACGCATTGGACACGTCGAAGTGGATCGCCCTGCCTGCCCCGAGCGCGGTGCGCAGCATCAGGGCGAACGAGGGTTCCAGGCAGAAGTCCTCGCCGCGGGTCCTGGTGATCGAGCAGGAGATGATCACGTCCAGATCGGCGGGGTCGTAGCGCGAATTGTCCAGCGCGCTACGGGCAGCGGCGAGGGCGATGGTGAACGAGTCCTCGGATTCGCCGCGAACCCTGCGCGCCCTGACTCCGCTGACCTTCTCCAGATCCAGCGGTGCGTCGACTGCCAGCTGTGCCAGCAACTCCGCCGTGGTCACTTCCCTGGCCGGCAGATACGCGCCGACGGCTTCGATTGTCGATCTCACCATGCTTGTTCACTTCCAGATATCGCGTGATGCACAGATCACCACCAGCGCATCTCGCCGATCCTAGCCACAGACCTTCACTAATCGGGCCGGGTCGATTAGATTGTGCCGGGGTGTGGAGCTCTGCCCGACGCCATGAACTAACCCTACTCGCCGCAGGTCAGCCCTGGTTGCCTGGCTTATTGCTGCTTGGCCGGGTCGCGCGGCCGATCCGCAAGGTTCGCAAACTCGGCTGGTTCGTCGCCGATCCGCTGGTGGCCCGCCAGATCTATAACGACAGCACGCATTTCAGCATCGTGTCCGAGGGTGCGGCCGGGCACTGGTGGGCGCAGGTCATCGGCGACTGGGTCGAGGATCTGTTCGAAGGGCCGGGCCATACCGACCTGCGGTCCAAGGTGCGCGACCTGTTCACCCTCACCCACACCGATGCGCTGGTGGAGCGAGTGATCGGCCCCGACCTGCGCGACCTGCGCGAACGGCTCGCCGCAGGGGAGACCGTCGACATCGCCGCCCGTGCGCAGATCCTGGTCGGCCGCAGCGTCTCCGACCTGGTCGGCATGCGCCCCGAAGACATCGCCGCGGCCATCGGCGGCGACTACACCGACGACCACGACGCGCTGTTCCTGCGGCTGTTCCATCATGTCGAAGAGCTGGTCAACCTGGGTTTCGGCACCATGGCCTCGACGACACTCGACCCCGTCGCGCTGGCCCGCGCCCGTGCGCTGGCCACCCAGCTCGCCGTGAATGTTCCCGATGCGTACGCCCGCGCCGACCCCGACACCACTCTCGGCCGCTGCCGTGAACTGGGATTGGACGTGGAGCACGCGGGCGGCCTGGCGATCCTGATGGCCGTGGCGGGCACCGACACCCTCGCCAGCGCCATGACCAGAATGGTCGCGATCATGCACGACACCGGCGAGCATCGCGCCCTGCTCGCCGCTCCCGACCGGCTCCCCGACGCGGTCCGAGAGACCCTGCGCGTCACCAGCCCCGCCTACCTCGTCGGCCGCTCGGTCACGGCGGACGTCCGCATCGCCGACCGCGACCTACGCGCGGGCGAACACGTCAAAATCCTCACCTGGACCATCAACAACGCCGCGGGCGAGTTCCGCGTCGACCGCGACTACAACCCCGAAACCCGCCAGCTCTGGTTCGGCGGCGGCCGTCACCTGTGCCTCGGCGCGCAACTCGTCCACTCCGAACTCACCGCGCTTCTCGAAGCGCTGACCGCCGCCGGTCGCCCCTGGGAGATCGTCGAACGTCGGTACCGCCGAAAGGTTTTCATCCCCACCTATGAGAAGCTGCGCATCCGTCTCGCGCAGTGAACTCCACGAAGGCCCCATCCGGGTGGACGGGGCCTTCGCGACGATTACCTACTGGTTTTCCGGCGCGTTGATCCGGTTGTGGAAGCCGATGCCGATGGCGATCGCGGCGGGGACGCCGGTCAGCACCAGGCCCGCGGCCGCGCCGAGCGGGATGCCGACCGCGGCACCGGCGAGGCAGCCCGCGACGCCGGTGGCGCCACCGAGGGCGAGCACCGGGACGCCGAGGACCAGGCCGCCGACGCCGCCGATGGCGCAGCCGGCGAGGCCGCCGGTGAGGGTGCCGACGAGAGTGCCGATGGCGGTGATGATGCCGAACTGGGTGGCCGCGGCGCCGACCGCGTCATCGAAGGCGTCCTGGCGAACGACGTCCTTCAGCAGGGTGGACGGGCGGGCCGAGGCCACGTCGGTGCGCGGGGTCAGGGTGGCGCGGGTGCCGTCGATGGCGGCGTCGATCGGGTACTCGAGGTCGTCGAGTGTGTAGGCCAGCGGCAGGGCGACGACGATATTGCCCTGGTTGTCGCGCACCTGGAACTGGTTGTTCTCGGTGGTGAGCGAGCCCGCGTCGGTCTGCACGACGACCGCGTCGCCCTCGATGCCGGTCTTCCAGTTGATGCCGGGCAGCACCTGGTTCACACCCTGGTTCACGCCGTCGAGGAAGGCCGCGACGGGCGCGGGAGCAGGTGCCGGGGCAGCGTGCGACGTGCCGGTGGCAACGCCGAGTGCGGCAATGACAAGTGCGGAGGTTGCGGCAACCTTGCTGATGTTCATGAATGCAGTCTTTCCCTCAATGGCGATACTCCCTGGGGAGCGCAGGCCCTCGATCGAGCACCCATGATCAAGTGTCCAACTGTTTGTTGCTGAAATGTAACTTAGAAAGTCCTGAGAGTTCAAAACGGACAGTGACGTGCGTCATTCTCGATGAATTCGATTAGCTGTTAGGAACTTTCGCTCGAAATACACCCCTCGTGATCTGAAGCACATCAATATCGGAGTCCGGCGACCAGCCGCAATCGCCGTGAGAGGTCGGAGGCGAACACCCGCTCCGGGTCGATTCGATCCCTGACTCGGCGCCATTCGTCGAGCCGCGGGTACATCGTCGCGATCATCTCGGGCGTGGTCCGTGACTCCTTCGCGAGATACAAGCGCCCGCCCGCCGCCCGCACCCGTTCGTCGAGGTCGACGCAGAACCGGTCGAGCCCGCTGGTCAGTGCGAAGTCCAAGCTCAGCATGTATCCGGGATGCGGCCACGACAGCGGCGCCGGGTTGCTCGTCCCCATTCGCTTGAACACATTGAGGAACGAGTGGTGCCCCGACTCGGCGATGGCGCGCACCGTGTCGGCCAGCTGCTGCTCGGCCCCGAACGGCATCGAGAACTGATACTGCAGGAACCCCCGCTTGCCATATGCCCGATTCCATTCGCCGAGCAGATCGAGTGGGTGATAGAACTGCGTCAGATTCTGGATACGTCCGCGCGCCCGGCGAGGAAAAAGGCGATGGGCGGCCTCGGCGGCAACCCGGGTGGTGACCGAATTGACCATCCCGTTCGGAAAGATATCGGGCACCGTGAACAATTGCGGCGCATCGAAATTCAAGGGTTTGCTGCGCAGCCGCACCGGCAACTGATCGACGGTGGCCAGCGACCCGCGGCTGAACCCGGCCCGCCCGAGTTTCGCCCCGGTGGAAATGGTGTCCGGTACCGCCATCGAGTAGTCGTACCCGTCATCGGAACCACCGGTCAGCAATTCCATCGTTTCGTCGAGATCGCGGGTGCGGTCGTTGTCGACGATGAAATACGCGGTCTCGGTGTGCGTCAACCGGACTCGCGCGCTGACGATGATGCCGGTGAGCCCCATGCCGCCTACCGTCGCCCAGAACAGTTCCGCGTCGGCCCCTTCCGGTGTCAAGGCGCGCACCGATCCGTCGGCGGTGAGCAGGTCCATCGACACCACGTGATTGCCGAAGCTGCCCTGCGAATGATGGTTCTTCCCATGGATATCCGCGCCGATCGCCCCACCGACCGTCACCTGCCGGGTTCCCGGCAGCACCGGAATCCACAGCCCGAACGGCAGCGCGGCGCGCATGAGCGTGTCCAGGCTGACGCCCGCGTCGACCTCGACGATCCCGCTGTCGGGATCGATGCTGTGGATACGGTCCAGCGCGGTCATATCGACGACCAATCCGCCCGCGTTCTGCGCCGGATCGCCATAGCTACGCCCGAGCCCGCGCGCGATCACCCCGCGCGGCCCCGCGGTCCGCACCCGTTCGGCGATCACCGCGACGTCCGGCGTGCGCAGCACTTCGGCGACGCTCGGTGCGGTGCGGGCCCAACCGCTCAGGCTGCGGCAATTGCTGACTGGATTCCCGTGCGTGAATGTCACAGGGGCCCACGCTAAAACGGGTTCCTGTGCGCAGCCTGAGGTATTCGTGCGGTTATTGCGGAGATGCTCGCCGCGTGGTCAGTGTGCCCTCGTGCATCGTCGCGACGCGGGTGCAGGCGGCGTCGAGCAGGGGCTCGTCGTGGCTGATCAGCAGGACGCCGAGGCTGTGGGTGGCTCGGTCGATGACCAGGCGGATGATAGTGGCGGTGGTGGCGGCGTCGAGCATGGCGGTGGCTTCGTCGAGGATGAGATAGCGGGGGTTCTGGGCCAGGGCTCGGGCCAGGCAGGCGCGTTGGAGTTGGCCGTCGCTGAGGGCGTGCGGGCGGCGGTCGAGTAGGTCGGGGGTGAGGCCGACGGTGGTGGCCAGCGCCGCGAGATCGGGGACCGGCGTACGGCGGATGCGGGCGGGTTCGGCGATGATCTGCGCGACGGTGAAGTGGGGATTCGTTGCGGCACGGGGGGATTGGAAGACCATGGCGATGGTGCCGCGGGCTTGCCGGGGTGTCTGTCCGTCGACGGTGACCGTGCCGGAGGTGGGCCTCAGCAGCCCCGCCATCGTCCGGGCGAGTGTGGTTTTCCCGGAGCCCGAGTCGCCGGTGATCCCGACGATCTCTCCCGGGGCAACCCGCAGGTCGACCCCGCCGATGACGGGTTTGGAGCCGTAGCCCGCGGTGATGGAATCGGCGATCAGCATCAGGACCTCGGCCGGCGAATCATGCGCTGCCGCTGTGGAATCAACTGCGTCGGGCCGCCCGCGTAGGGGCAGATCTCGGACAGGTTCGTCAGCGTTCGCGGGGGATGGGGGAGCGGGTGCAGGCCCCGTTCGGGCAGGGCGGCGAGCAGGTCGCGCGTGTAGTCGTGCCACGGATCGTCGAGCACGTGCGCGCCGGGGCCGACTTCCATCAGGCGTGACGCGTACATGACGGCGACCGTGTCGGCGATGCCGGCGCGGATCAGATGCCCGAGATCGTGCGTGATCAGCAGGACCGCGGCACCACCATCGGCACACTCGCGCAACAGTTTTCCGATCTGGTCGGTGCGTGCGCGATCGAGCCCGGAAGTGGGTTCGTCGGCGATGATCACCTCGGGGTCGCCTGCCAATGCCGCCGCCACGGCTGCCCGTTGGGCCATGCCGCCCGAGAGTTCGTGCGGATACAGCTCGAGCGCGGCGACGGACAGGCCGGCGCGCTCGACGAGGTCGGCGGGGGTGTGTGCGGTGCCGAGCGCGGTGATCGCTTCCCTGAGCTGGGATCCGACGGTCCGCACCGGGGTGAAGTAGGTACTCGGCGACTGCGGGACCAGGGCGATGTGGCGGCCGCGATACGGCGGGTGGTCGGCGAGGATCTCGATGGGTTCGGCCGTTGCGTGAGCCAGGCCCGCAGCACCGAGTTGTAGACGAACGGACCCGGTGGTGACGGCTTCGCTAGGCAGCACGCCCATTACCGCACTCGCGACAATCGACTTCCCGCAACCGGATTCGCCGACGAGCGCGGTGACCGCGCCTGCCGTGATGTCGAGGGACAAGTCGGTCACCGCATGCACCACATCGCCACGGCGCACCGGAATTCGCACGGTCAGCGCGTCGATGGACAGGCGGGTGCCCTGATGCCTCGCGCTGGTCACACGGCCTCCTCGGCCGTCGCGGCACGACACCGGAGGCCGGAGCCGAATCCCGGCAATAGTGAGTTTCGTGCTGCCTGACGCGGGAGCGCGGACCGGAAAGCGCGCCTCGTTCGGGGTGTTCGACGCTGTCGTTTCATCGCGGCATCCTCGAAGGTTTCGGCGGTGCCAGGAGCCCGCGCAGTGATGATCCCGCGACAGCGACCGCCACTGTCGTCAGCACCAGCAATCCCGCTGGGAACACCAGCGTCCACCACCCACCCAGCAGTAGCGAAGTGCGCGCCTCCTCCAGCAGGGTGCCCAGGCTCGGTTCGTGTGGCGGCAACCCGAACCCGAGGAACGACAACGTCGACTCGTGCCAAATCGCGTGGGGCAGAAGCAGAACCACCGCGATCAGCGCCTGCGGAGCGACCGCGGGCAGCAGATGCCGGATCAGCAGGTGAGTACGGCTCGCGCCCGCGAGCACCGCCGCCGACACGTACTCGCGCTCGCGCAGACTCAAACTCTCCGCGCGCACGATCCGCGCCACCTGCACCCAGTGTGTGAGCCCGATCGACAACACCACCGCCACCGCGTTCCCCCGGAACAGCGCCACGATCACGATCCCGAGCAGCAGGTGCGGCAGCGCGTTCGCGGTATCGGCGAAACGCATGACCACCCGATCCACCCACCCGCCGGCCAGCGCGGACACGGCACCGACCAGCACCCCGATCACCGTCGACACCGCCGCCGCGCACGCGGCGACGATCAGCGAGGTCCGCAGTGCCGCCGCGATCCGCACGAACAGCGACCGCCCCGCCGAGTCGGTCCCGAACCACCACTGCCCCGACGGCGCCTGCCGCGCACTCGCGAAATCGGTCAGCCGATCGTCGACCCCGCCGACCCACGGCACGATCACCGCGTACAGCACCACCGCGACCAGCACCGATAGCGCGAGATACAGCCGTCGCTCGGCGGCCCCGCGTTTGCCGACGGACGAGACACCACCGCCAGGTAGATCCCGCCGCTGCTCAGGTGCTCCACGCTGCGTGAGAATCCGCCACCGCTCACCCATCGGCGCGCACCCGCGGATCGAGCAGCACCACCGCGACATCGGCGAGCAGCGACCCGAGCATCACCGCGCAGGTCGTGCCGACAGTGAGAACGGCCAGCAGCGCCATGTCCAGATCTTTCGCCGACCCGACGAACGCGCCCGCGATCCCCGGCCACGAGAAGATCTCCTCCACCAGCACCGCCCCGACCACGACCTCCGGTAGTCGCGCGCCGAGGATCGTCACGAACGGGGCCAGCGACGACGGCAGGATGTGCCTGCGCGTGATGGTCGCGGTATCGATGCCGCGCGTGGCCGCCCCGACCACGAAATCCTCACCGCGATTGCCCGACACCGATTCCCGCACGGCCAGCAGTAACCACGGCACCTGCGAGACCGCCAACGCGGCGGCGGGCAGCACGAGATGTCGCACCACCTGCCCGAATCCGACCTCGGCCCCGGCATCGGTGAGCCCCGCGGGCGGTAACCAGCCGAGTCCGACCGCGAACAGGGCGATCGCGGCGAGCGACACCACGAACGGCGGTAGCCCCTGCATCGCCACGCACGACGCGGTGACCAGCCGGTCGATCAACCCACCACGATGCATACCCGCCCAGACGCCCGCACCGAGCGCGACGACGATCGCCACGCTCATCGCGACGACGACCAGCAGCACCGTCCACGGAATCCGTTGGGCGAGCAGGGTGCTCACCGGCTGCGCGAACCCGCGCGAAATACCGAGATCGCCGCTGAACAGATCACCGATCCAGCGTCCGTACAGCTGGTACCACGATGCGTCGAGCCCGAGTTGATTCGTGAGCAGGAGCCGATCCGATGCGCTCGTCGTCTCATAGCGCGCGCCGAGATACCCGACCAGCGGATCGAACGGCGACACCGCCGCCGCGGCGAAAAGAGCGGCCGACACGGCGGCGAGCACCGGGATCAACGTCAGCAGGCGCCACCCGACCATCGCCCGCAGGCCGCGCCCGCGAAAGCGGCTGCGCGCCATCAACGGGTCCACGTCTGCAGCGACCACCACGGTCCCCAGGTGACACCGTGCGCGTGTGGCTCGAGTATCGGCCCCGACATCTTCCAGGAGGAATCCTTCACCACGTAGGTGTGATCGAGATGCACCAGGAACACGTGGCTCGGATCCTGGGCATACCGGCTCTGCACCTCCCGATACGCGGCGGCGCGCACGGTGGGATCGATACTGCGCCTGGCGGTTTCGAGCTGAGCGTCGATCGCGGGATCGGCGTGCCTGCTCGCATTGTCGTACGGGCTGCTCGCGCTCGGGTCGAGCAGTGGCGAGTGCAGGGTGTTGTAGGCCTGGGTGTCGGGATCGTAGGGCTCGCTACCGCCGCCGAGCAGAATTCCGGCGTGCGCGATGCGCGGCTCGATCCGATCCCAGGAGAGCGCTTCGAGATCGACCTCGATACCGACCCGTCGAGCATCGGAGGCGAAAGCCAGTGCGAGATCGCGGCGTACCGTGTCGGTCGAGTTGTACATCACGGTGAATCGCGCGCGCACACCATCTTTCGCGCGCACACCCTCGGCGCCGACCCGCCATCCCGCGGCATCGAGGATCTGCTCGGCGCGGGCTCGATCGAAGGCGAAAGAGACTGCAGGGTTGTGGGATTCACCGTAGACGTCGGCGAAAGGTGTGTAGGCCGGGCGGCCGTAGCCACCGAGAATATTGTCGATCATCGCCCGGCGGTCCACCGCGTGGTTCAGTGCCAGCCGGATAGCGGAGTCCCCGGCGACGGGATCACTCTCGGGCATAGACACACCGCGCCAGTCGGCGGATAGGTTGGCCTGCACCGGCATTCGCTGCTCGAAGGTGGCGGCCAGCAAGGGCGGCAGCGACGTGCCGTCGAGTTCGCCCGCGGCCATCCGCTGCGCGCGGGTGTTGTCGTCGGGCACGTAGAGCACCGTCAGCTTCTTCACTGAAGGTGCACCACCCCAATAGCTTTCGTTCGCCTCGAAGATCGCCCGAGTCGGCTCGAGTGCGGTGAGCCGATAGGGGCCGGTGCCGATCGGCGCGGTATTGAGCGGCGATTCGGTCGCGGGTCCTGGCGTCGCGACGGCTTCCGACGGAACGATCCCGATCAGCAGTTTGGTCGGGAACGCGGCATAGGGATGACGCAAGGTGAAACGCACCGTCAGCGGATCGACAGCATCGACTCGCTCGATCATCGAAAACGACGACCGCACCTCCGAGGCCGATGCCGGATCCAGAATCGCCCGATAGGTCGCCACCACATCGGCGGCATCGAACGCCGACCCGTCACTGAACCGCACCCCGGTGCGCAGCGGTGCCGTCCACACGGTCGCGTCGGCGTCGGGCCTCGGCAGTTCCGTTGCCAGGGCCGGGGCGAAGCCGGGTACGCCGGTGCCGCCGGTCAGCCGCAGCAATCCGTCATAGACCTTGGCCTCGCCTGCCGCGCCATAACCGGCGACGGGGTTGTATCCGCCCAGTTCATAGGCATCGGCGAGCACGAGCGAGTCGGTGGACCCGCTGTCGGGAGCGCCGCACGATGTCAGCACGACCGCCAGCGTGGCCCCCAGAGCGAACAGCGGCCGAGTGCGCATCCATCATCCCAACTCGTGTTTATCTGTACAGATGAACAGATAATAGTCGCGGACGGTGCCGTGCTGTCCACTCGGCGATTAAGCTGGGCACCGCCATGGGAGAGCCACGCACACTGCACGGGTCGCCGGTCGAACTCGGCCGTCGCGCGATCGGCGATGTCGAGATCCGGGAATGGGCGCAACGCTTCGACCTGCTGTCAGATCCAGGGCGCCTGGAAATCCTGCTGTGCCTGCACCGCTCACCCGGCATCAGCGTCGGCGAACTGGCCGCCGCGGTCGGCCGCAACGAGAACGCGATCTCCCAGGCTCTGCGCGTGCTGCGCCACGAGGGCTGCGTCACCTCGAGCCGCGAAGGCCGATCGGTCACCAACCGGCTCACCGACCCGATCATCCACGAAATTCTCCACACCATCGGCGCCAAGCACTGACGTCGAAATTCCACCAAGCCGACCGCAATCTGCACACCGGTCAGAACCCCGCCTCGGCCGGCCCACTGGTCGCGGCGGTGCTCGACCTTCTGTAAGTGCTCACGTGGCGGATCCGGGACGGACGATCATGAGCACGACCACGGCCGTCCACAGCAGGTTGTAGATTCCCGCGAGCATCGACAGCACGCGCAGGCGCTTGCCGTCGTCGGGCTCGTCGAGGGCCTCGCGCTGCAGCGGCACGATCTGTACGGCGAGCAGCCCACCCGCCACGGCGGTGGTCACCATCGCCGTGGTGATCCAGATTTCGTTCATCCGGCCCTGGATCGTGGCCAGCACGATGCCGATCACCGGCACGATGATCGCGAGTTTCGCGTAGTTCCCGGTGATCCGGTGCATGGCGACCGCGACCGGCCTGCTGCGCACCGACTCTGGATCGGGCCCACCGGCGACCGGCGCGTACCGGGGAAAAAGACTGGTGGCGACCGCTGAGCCGCCGACGAAGACGATGCCCGCGAGCACATGCACGGACAACAAGACGTGTTCCAACTACCGACTCCCTCCGACCTTCAATGTGATTGAAGCCTAGCTCGAGCTTCAGTCATATTGAAGGTTGGATTCGTCACGCTTGTGGACGAGGTGGGAATTCTCCGGCGAACGCGTCGACGATCGCCGTGCCGACCCGTCGCAGAATCGGATCCGCCTCCGCCCCGAACAGCTGAGTGTCCACTCGCGCCACTGCCTTTCGCGCCTCCGCGAGCAACTCCGCCCCCGCCTCGGTCAATTCGATCGCCGACGCCGACCCCGCCCGCGCCGTCCGATCCTGCACCAACCCCGCCCCGACAAGGCCTTTCACCGCGGCATGCACACTCTGCACACTCGTCCCCGACATCCGCGCCAACTCACTGAACGAGGCCCCCGGCACCCCATTGATATGCCCGAGCAACCCCAGCCGAGCCACCGTCAAATCCAGCTCCCCCAACTCCACCCCCAACGCCGCCTCCACCCGCCGTGACATCGTGATCACCACAATGCTCGGGCTCATCGCCGGCGGTCCAGGACGCTCGTTCTCGGTGGTCACCGCCCTATTTTCCCGCACGAGACCGCAACGGCCGCACTCCGGGAGGAGGGTATTCGCAACAGGGAAGCGATGTATTCACTGTGGACATCGAAACCACGCACGCTGACGTGGGTTTATGTCAACGATGATGTGTAAGGTTCGACCTTGACCATAGGAGACCTCTTGTCAGACTCGACGCCCACCGTCGCCGCCGCCGAGATCTCCCGGCTGGCCGGCGTCACCCGCGCGACCGTGAGCAATTGGCGCCGCCGGCACGCCGACTTCCCCGCGCCGGTGCCGGGGGGCTCCGAATCGCGCCCGCTGTTCGACCTCGCCGAGGTGCAGCAGTGGTTGCGCGGACATGGGGTCACCGCGGCGGATTCGCCGGTGCAGCGCCTGCGTACCGTGCTGCGCTCCGAGGTCGCACCCGGGGATATCGCGGGGCTGATGGCGTTCGTGGCAGACCCCACGAGTGGTGCGAAGGATGCCGCGCACGAGGCGGTGCGTGCCGCGATCGGCGACGTCGGCGTGCAGCAGACACTCGCCGTGCTGGCCGAACGTGGCCTCGACGGTCCGAGTACCGGCATCTACCCGACAGATCAACCTGTCGCCGCCTTGATGGCCGATGTACTCGCCGCGTCCGCGTCGCCCGCTCCGCGCTCGGTGCTCGACCCGGCCTGTGGAGGCGGCACCCTGTTGCTCGAGGCCGCCCGGATCGGCGCCGACCGGCTGGCGGGTCAGGACATACTGCCCGTGCAGGCGAGCCGCACCGCCGCGCTGCTCAGCACCCTGGCTCCCCGGGTCGAAGCGGATATCCGCACGGGTGATGCCTTGCTCGCCGACGCGTTCACCGATGTCGAGTTCGATGCGGTGCTATCGAATCCGCCCTATTCGCAACGTGATTGGAGCGCCGACGAACTCGCGCTCGATCCGCGCTGGGTGTACTCGGTGCCCCCGCGCAGCGAATCCGAACTCGCCTGGGTGCAGCACGCCATCGCCCATCTACACCCCGGCGGCACCGCTGTTCTGCTGCTCCCGCCTGCTGTCGCCGCCAGGTCTTCGGGTCGCCGGATCAGAATGGAACTGTTGCGGGCGGGCGCATTACGTGCCGTGATCGCCCTGCCGCCCGGCGCGTCGACTCCGCGACAGGTAGGGCTGCAACTGTGGGTACTCCGGCGTCCCGGCAAGGGGTATCCGACAGACACATTGTTGTTCGCCGACACGACCCGCTTACCCGATCATGGTGGAGACCAACCGGATTGGCAGGTCCTCGCCGAAACAGTCGTCAACGCGTGGCATGCCTTCGACAAGGGTGACGACGCGACCGTCCCCGATGTGACCGCCGTGGTCCGGGTCATGGACGTCCTCGACGACGACGTCGATCTCACGCCTGCCCGGCAGGTGCGCGCCGCCGTCGACCCCGACAGCGCCTCGGCTTCGGCCCGCGCCGCCATCGGTCAGCTCGGTGAGGACCTCACGCGACTGCATTCCACCGCTGATGCTGTCCGCGAATGGGATTCGGCACCGGGCACTGTGTGGCGGTATGTGGCGGTCGGCAACCTGATCGCGGGCAAAGCCGTGCGTATCGTCAGCGCCACGTCCGACGCCGTCGCCGACGGCGCCACTCCACGCCCGGTCCTCACCGGCCACGACCTCCTCGACAGCCGAGCCCCCTCCGGGCTCACCGCCCCCGGTGCGCCCGTCGGTGACCCGATCGAGGAGGGCGATGTCCTGGTCGCCCGCCTGCGCGACGACCACGGCGCCGCCCAGGGCACCCGCGTCGCCGAAGGCGCCGACATCGGTGCCGTCCCCGCCCCCGGTGTCCTCGTCTTTCGCGCCGACCCCACCCGCATAGACCCCTGGTTCTTCGCCGGGTTCATCGGCAGCCCCGACAACGCCGCTGCCATGTACGGCACGACGACCATCCGGCTGGACCCCGCCCGCCTCCGCATTCCCCTGCTCGCGCTCCCCGAGCAAAAGACCTACGGTGAAGCCTTCCGCCGCCTCCACCATCTGCGAGTAGCCGCCCACACCACCGCCACCGCCGCCCGCCGAGCCGCCGACCTCATCGCCACCGGCCTCACCGCAGGCGCCCTGGAACTCCACCCCGATCGAGTCGGGTGAACGGATTACCGTCCAACAGGGCGGCGGCATAACGACATTCGTGTGGCGACCAGCGTGACCTAAGCGGGAAGCGCGGGGAGGGTTCTCGCGTGGGTTATTTCGGGGGAGACCGTGATGATGTCGCACGCGGCGACGATGCGGTGGGGCAGGTCGGTGCCGAGGTGGGTGAGGCTGGGGGTGACGATCGCGGCGGCTTCGGTGGTGGTGACCACGTCGAGCAGGCGGCCGATCGGGTCGTCGGTGCGGTCACTGAAGACGACGGTCTTGGTGAAGCGGTAACCGAGGCGCTCGGCTAGGGAACGGATCTGCGTTTCGTCCCAGGACTGAGCGACACCTGAGATGTCGCGGCGCAGGTAACCGATCGCCGGTGGCTTCATGGGCATGACGGTACCGGCGGACCGTGTCGGGGTTGTGAACGCGAGCCGACGCGAGTCGAATTCGAAATCTGAACGAGATCTATTTCGGATTTGGATCCGCCGGGAACGAGGGCGTGATCTACTGCTCGCCACTCGGGCGAATCAGCGCCTCGACGACGTCGAGGGCGTCCGGCGTACTTGGAGATAGATGATGGTGGACAGAAGAGTGCAGCGTGTGGCCACGTTCGCGGCCGCGGCGGGGCTGGCGATGGCGGCGTTTCCCGGATCGGCCGTGGCCGCTCCGGGGGCAATCACCTGGGATGACGGCAGCAGTCGTTTCACCAGGACGGTGTCGAACACCAACCCGGTGGTCGGCGACACGGTGACCGTGACGACGAAGTTCGAGCGCACCGGCATTCCGGTGGAATACATCTACTCGATCAAGGACCTGCACCCGGCGTGCCTGACCCCGGTCGCGGGCTCGGCGAAGATGTCGGGTGATGTCGTGTCGATCGACACCTCGTCCTCGGACTGGATCCGTGCCGAGTTCGGCACCACCAAATACCCGGTGTACCCGAATATTTCGCCGAAATCCCAGACCTTCGAGATCCAGTACAAGGTCGGCGTGAACTGCGCCCGCGATACCCCGCTGCCGACGTCGATGCACTATGGCGGCTCGCTCGGCGACGGCACTTATCAGGGCAAGGGACCGGCCATCACGGTCTCGGGTGACGCCGTGTCCAGCACCACCATCACCGATGTGTCGGGTGCGCAGGTCGGCAAGGCCGTCACACTGGAGGCCAGCGTGACCCCGGCGGCCGCGGGCGGCACGGTCCAGTTCAAGGCGGGCGACAACGTGCTGGGCGACATCCCGGTCGGCGCGAACGGCAAGGCGAGCATCGTCTGGACGCCGGGCGCCCCAGGGGCCTACAGCATCGGCGCGGCCTTCTCCGGGCGCAGCGGTGTGGCGAGTTCGTCGAGCACCAAGACCGTCACCGTGGCCGAAGTGCCGACCGACGGTGGCGGTGGTGGCGGGGGCGTCGATACCGGGTCGTTCAGCTTCTAAAGAGTTGCCCCGGCACGGAAACGGTTGCTACCAAGCATCATTGGAGATGAGCGCGGTCAGCAGCGTGCGAATCGCGGCGACCCGCCGTTCCGTGCCGGGCAGCTGATCGAGCGCGCATTCCGGATCGGCGGGTGGGCCGAGATGGGTGCAGCCGCGCGGACAGTCCTCGATGGCACCCGCGAGGTCGGTGAACGAGGCGATCACATCGTCGGGGGTGATGTGGGCAAGGCCGAACGAGCGCACGCCGGGAGTGTCGATCACCCAGCCGCCGTCGGGCAGCGGCAAGGCCACCGACTGGGTGGAGGTGTGCTTGCCCTTGCCGACCCCGGACACCTCGCCGACCGCCCGATAGGCATCGGGCACAAGACGATTCACCATTGTCGACTTGCCGACACCGGAGTGTCCGATCAGCGCGGTGAGCCTGTTGTTCAGGTGCTCGAGCACCGGCTCCATCGGGTCGTCGATGCCGGCGTAGAGGATCTCGAGGTCGAGACCGTCGAAGGCGGAGGCGAATTCGGATTCCGCGACCAGATCGCGCTTGGTCAGCACCAGAATCGGTTCCAGCCCACCGGCATACGCGGCCACCATCGCCCGCTCGACGAAACCGGTACGCGGCGGCGGATCGGCCAGCGCGACAACGATGAACAGCTGCTGGGCATTGGCGACGACGATGCGCTCGAACGGATCGGTGTCGTCGGCGGTGCGGCGCAATACGGTGCTGCGGTTGCTCACCCGCACGATGCGGGCCAGGCTGTCGGGCCTGCCGGTGAGGTCGCCGACCACGTCGACCTGATCACCGACGACGATCGGGGTGCGGCCCAGCTCGCGGGCGCGCATGGCGACGATGCGCCGGTCGGCATCGCCGTCGAGCACACACCCCCAGCGGCCGCGGTCGACGGCCACCACCATGGCAGCCTCGGCGTCGGAGTGCTGCGGCCGGGTCTTGGTGCGGGGACGCGACGACGCCTTACCCGGGCGCACCCGGACATCGGATTCGTCGTAGCTGGCTGAGGATCGCCCCTGGCGGCTCAGCGCGCCACTCCCTCGCCGGATAACGCGGGTGCCAGCATCTGTTCCCACAGCGCGACGAAGGTCGGCAGGGTCTTGGCGGTGGTGCCGATGTCCTCGATCTCCACGCCGGGCACGCGCAGCCCGAGAATCGCACCGGCGGTGGCCATTCGGTGATCGGCGTAGGAGTGCCACTGACCGCCGTGCAGCGGGGCAGGCACGATCTCGAGGCCGTCCTCGGTCTCGGTGACATTGCCGCCGAGACGGTTGATCTCGGTGGAAAGTGCTGCGAGACGGTCTGTTTCGTGTCCACGCAGGTGGGCGATGCCACGCAGTCGCGAGGGTGAATCGGCCAGTGCGGCCAGCGCGGCGACGGTGGGGGTGAGTTCGCCGACGTCGTGCAGGTCGATGTCGATGCCCGCCAGGCGTTCTGGGCCTGCCACGGTGAGGATGCCGTCGAAGATGCGGGCTTCGGCGCCCATCCGGACGAGGATCTCGCGGATCACGTCACCGGGCTGGGTGGTGCCGCGCGGCCACATCGGGATGCTCACCTCGCCGCCGGTTACCGCGGCCGCGGCGAGGAACGGGGTGGCGTTGGACAGATCGGGTTCGATGTCCCAATCGACCGCGCGGATCGGTCCGGGTGCCACGGTCCAGGTCTGGGCGTTGCCGGAATCGGCGGGGGTCTGCACGGCCACATCGGCGCGACGCAGCATTTCGACGGTCATCTCGATGTGCGGCATGGACGGCAGCGCCTTGCCGTCGTGGTGGACGGTGATGCCCTCGTCGAAGCGGGCGGCCGAGAGCAGCAGGCCCGAAACGAACTGCGAGGAACCCGAGGCGTCGATGGTGACGGTGCCGCCGCGCAGGGCGCCGGTGCCGTGCACGACGAACGGCAGCGCGTCACCGTCGACATCGAGACCGAGCTTGCGCAAGGCGTCGAGGATGGTGGTGAGCGGGCGCAGCTTCGCCTGCTCGTCGCCGAAGAACGCGACATCGCCGGTGGCCAGTGCGGCGGCGGGCGGCAGGAATCGCATGATGGTGCCCGCGAGGCCGCAGTCGACCGCGGCGCTGCGTAGGGGAGCCGGGGTGATGTCGAGGGTCTCGGCGTCGCCGGTGATCTCGGTGCCGAGGGCGCGCAGGGCTCCGATCATCAGGTCGGTGTCGCGGCTGCGCAGGGCACCGGTGAGCGTGGACGGCCCATCGGCCAGTGCGGCCAGGATGAGCGCGCGGTTGGTGATGGACTTCGATCCGGGCAGGGTCACGGTCGCGTGGACGGGGACCTCGATATGGGGCGCAGGCCAGAAACTCACGCCCCCATCTTCGCTTATGTGCGGTTCGGACGCACCGGTGGTGCGCGTTTCGGCGTGGGGTGGTGTCGTCGGCAGGGTCTTCTGTCGGTCCCCGCGCGTATCTTGACCTTTATGTGTGGACGATATGCGACGACCACGAATCCGGGCCGGTTGGCGGCTGAATTGGACGCTGTCGACGAGACGGCGCTCGACGGGCCGGACGCCGCCGTCAGCTACAACGTCGCGCCGACCACCCAGGTGCTCACCGTGGTGGAGCGGCACGCGCACGGTGAACCCGACGACGATCCGCGTCTGCGGATCCGGCGCATGCGCTGGGGCCTGATCCCGCACTGGACCAAGGCGGCCGAGCCCGGCGTGCCCGCCAAGGGGAAACCGCTGTTCAACGCGCGTGCCGACAAGGCGAGCACCGCGCCGTCGTTCCGCGATGCCGTCAAACACAAGCGCTGTCTGGTGCCGATGGACGGCTGGTACGAGTGGCTGGTCGAGCCCGCGCCGACCGGCAAGGGCAAGGCGGTGAAGCGGCCCTTCTATATGTCGCACAGCGTCGGTTCCCTGCTCTATATGGCCGGACTGTGGTCGGTCTGGCGTGATCGCGGCCAACCCGATTCCGAGCCACTCATGTCGTGCACGATCCTGACCACCGACGCGAGCGGCGAGCTGGCCGACATCCACGACCGGATGCCGTTGCCGATGCCGCGGGAACACTGGGACGCGTGGTTGGACCCGGACCACCCGGCGCCCGCTGAATTGCTGATGCCGCCCTCGCAGGCGGAGCTGGCGACGATCGTGGCGCGCCCGGTGTCCACCCTGGTGAACAACGTGCGCAACAACGGCCCAGAACTGCTCCTGCTCGACGCGAACCACAACGACGAGGCCGGGCAGACCACATTGCTGTGATCATGCCCGGCCTCGGGTACCGGCTTCAGAGCGAGCAGGGCACCGAATCGGTGGCGATGTTCAACCCACACTTGATGATTCCGGTGACCAGATCGATGACCTCGGTGGCGACCCCGCCGCCGAGCTTCTCCGCCTTATCGGAGCTCTGATCGGTTCCCGGCGTGGTTCCCGGCGAACTCCTCGGAGTGGCCCCTTGGCCGTTGAGCGGATAGTCGCCGGGTTCGGCCTGCGATGGCGGGACCACCTGTGGAGCCGCGGTGGCAGGGGCTAAGGCGGCAGCGCCGAAGGTGATCAACAAGGCACCGGACAGGGCGGCGATCGTCGAACGAGCGGACATTTTCGCATCACATCCTCTGGTCGAATCGAATCGGTCGTACCGGGCGCAGAATGCACCGAAGTGAATTCGGAGCCAGAAGCCGATCGGATTGCCTCAGCTGGTGATCGGAGCCGTGACGGCCGCGCAGGCGCGCACCAGGTCCGCGGGCGCCAACTCGATCTCGAGACCGCGTTTACCCGCGCTGCACAGCACCCGATCCCAGTCGAGCGCGGAGGCGTCGACAACAGTGGGCAACTTCTTGCGCTGACCCAGCGGCGAAACCCCGCCGAGCACATAGCCGGTGGTGCGCTCGGCCTTGGTCTTGTCGGCCATACTCGCCTTCGACGCGCCGAGAGCGGCGGCCGCCGCCTTCAACGACAACCGCGCGGGCACCGGCACCACGGCGACCGCCAGCGCACCGGATGAGAGTTCGATCACCAGCGTCTTGAAGATCTGCGCGGCGTGCACGCCCAGCTCGTCGCCGAGTGCGTCGACGGCCTCGTCGCCATAGGACTCCGCCCGCGGATCGTGGGAATAGGAGTGCACCCGGTGCGCGATACCGCGCAGCGCCTTGATCGCGGGAGTCGACATAGCGGTCACCCTAATCGCCGACCACACCCACTCGGCAACCACATTTCTCCCGGTATGGGAACACGAATGCGGGGGTGCATGTTGCACACAAGTGACAAGCCCACGCGGTCCGGGAAGACGTGAAGGAGAGATAGTGACACTGCTGCTCGAGGAGCGTCCTCTCCTGCCACAGGGTGCGCGATTGCCGATCGATTCCGTTGTGCCGGTAGATTCGGCTACTACGGCGATCGAAGGGATTGGTGTGACGAGCGACGACGACGTGGTGCCAGGCGGGTCCGGCGCGGAAGTCGACGAAGCCGAGCTGGCGGCCCGGTTCGAGCGCGATGCGCTCCCGATGATCGATCAGCTCTACGGCGCCGCCCTGCGGATGACCAGGAACCCGGCCGATGCCGAGGACCTGGTGCAGGAGACGTTCGTGAAGGCGTTCCAGGGGTTCAAGTCGTTCCGGGAGGGCACCAACCTGCGTGCCTGGCTGTACCGGATCCTGACCAACACCTATATCAACTCCTACCGCAAGAAGCAGCGTCAGCCCGCGCAGTACCCGACCGACGAGATCACCGACTGGCAGCTGGCGGCCACCGCCGAGCACTCCTCGGTGGGCCTGCGCTCGGCCGAGGTGGAGGCGCTGGACGCGCTGCCCGACGACCAGATCAAGTCCGCGCTGCAGCAGCTACCGGAGGAATTCCGGATGGCGGTGTACTACGCCGATGTCGAGGGCTTCCCGTACAAGGAAATCGCCGACATCATGGGCACCCCCATCGGTACCGTGATGTCTCGGCTGCACCGCGGACGCAAGCAGCTCAAGGGCCTGCTCGCCGACGTGGCGCGCGAACGTGGATTCGACCGTGGGGAACGCCAGGAGGTAGTCAAGTGAGTGACGATCCCGATCTCGACATGGACTGCACCGCGGTCCTCGCGGATGTGTGGCTCATGCTCGACAACGAGTGCGACAACGCCACTCGGGAGCGCCTGCAGGAGCACATGGACCACTGCAGCCCGTGCATCGAGGCCTACGGCATCGAGGAGAAGATCAAGGGTCTGCTCAGTCGCAAATGCGGTGGTGAGCACGCTCCCGACGGTCTGCGCGAGCGCCTGAAGCTGGAGATCCACCGGACGATCACGGTTGCCAGGATCGAGAACACCGAGGGCTGATCAGCCCCGAGACGACAACAGCACGCTCTCCTCGAGAGCGTGCTGTTGTCGTCTGTGCGCAGCGGCACGACTCAAGCGTTAGGACGCTTGCCGTGGTTTGCGGCGTTGCCCTTGCGGCTGCGCTTCTTACGTCCACGCTTACCCATGGGAGCTCCCTTCTCTGTCTGGTCGAGAGCCATTGTTTCACGTGTGGTTGGCTGTACCTTCGGCGGATACCGGCCACCGTCGCATCGCGGTGGCCGCATGACTATGAACGGGGTGCCATGCCTGAAGAAGTGCGCGCGGAGATGGTTTCGACCGTGCTCGCTGTCGAGGTCACCGTGGGCGAGCACGTCCAGGTCGACCAGACACTGGTGCTGCTCGAATCGATGAAGATGGAGATCCCGGTGCTCACCGAGGTCGAGGGCGAGGTCACCTCGGTCGACGTCGCGCCGGGCCAGGTTTTACAGGCGGGCGACCTCATCGCCACCATCGCGTAAGTCACACGACAACGAAGCGGTAGATCCAGCGTGGCAACACTGAGCGAGCTCCTGGCCGAACACACCGACCTTCCCGGCATCGCCGTGGACCATCTGCAACGGGTGGTGGGCGATTGGCAGTTGCTCGCCGACCTCTCGTTCTCCGATCTGCTGCTGTGGGTGGGCGCCGGCCCGGTCGTCGACGGATCCGATGTGGTGTGTGTCGCCCAGATCCGGCCGACGACCGCGCCGACCGTGCATCTCGAGGACAAGGTCGACACCACCGCATCGCGCGCCGATTTCCCGCAGGTCTTCGATGCCCTGCTGAGCGGAAACACCGTGCGCACCGACACCGAGGTCGAGGTGAGCGGGGTCTATCACCCGAGCCCGGTACACGCGGTGCGCGAGGCGATTCCGGTGCGTTGCGGCGACGACGTGATCGCCGTGCTGAGCCGGGATTCGGACTTGGCACGCGCGCGCGTGCGCAGCATGCTCGAAACGGCCTATGTGGCCTGCGCCGACGATCTGTGCCAGATGATCGCCGACGGCAGTTTCCCGACGCCCGAAGATCGGGCGGCGACGCACTCCAGCCCGCGCGCGGGCGACGGTTTCATCCGCCTCGACACCGAGGGCATCGTCGTCTACGCGAGCCCGAACGCGCTCTCGGCTTATCACCGGATGGGGATGCAGGCCGATCTTGTCGGTCAGGATCTCGCGGTGACCACCCGTTCCCTGATCACCGATCCGTTCGACGCGCAGGAAGTGGTTGCCGATATCCAGGCCGCACTCGCCGGGCGCACCGGGCGCCGGATGGAGGTCGAGGCACGCGGGGCGACCGTGCTGTTGCGCACGCTGGTGCTGCGTCCAGGAGGGGAACTCGCTGGGCCCGCCGTGCTGGTGCGCGACGTCACCGAGGTGAAGCGGCGTGATCGCGCGTTGCTGAGCAAGGACGCCACGATCCGCGAGATCCACCACCGGGTGAAGAACAATCTGCAGACCGTGGCGGCCCTGCTGCGGCTACAGGCCCGCCGCACCGAAAACCCGGAAGCCCAAGTGGCACTGACGGAATCGGTGCGCCGGGTCACCTCCATCGCCTCGGTGCACGAGATGCTGTCGATGTCGGTGGACGAGGAAGTCGACCTCGACGAGGTGATCGACCGGCTGCTGCCGATCATGGCGGATGTGGCGACGGTGCACACCGCGCGGATCAAGGTGCGCCGGGCGGGCTCGCTCGGGGTTTTCTCCGCGGAACGGGCGACACCGCTGGTGATGGTCTTGACGGAACTGGTGCAGAACGCGATCGAGCACGCCTTCGACGCGGGGGAGAACGGTACCGTGACGATTCGCTCGGAACGATCGGCGCGCTGGCTCGACGTGATCATCTCCGACGACGGCCGTGGGCTGCCGTCAGGGTTCAGTCTGGAAGGTTCCGACCGGTTGGGATTGCAGATCGTGCGCACCCTGGTGACTTCGGAACTCGGCGGCTCGATCGGTTTGCATCCCGGTGCCGATGTGGGCACCGACGCGGTGTTGCGGGTTCCGCTCGGTCGTCGTTCCGGGCGCTGAGAAACAATAAACCCGGCACCGTAAGGTGCCGGGTTCTCACACATGCGTTACCGGGCCGGGGCTGGTAGGCCCGGCAACGCCAGGTCCGTCGACTTAGACGGAGGTACGCGTACGGGTGCGCGCGTTGCGCCGCTTGAGCGCGCGACGCTCGTCTTCGCTCATTCCACCCCACACGCCGGCATCCTGTCCGGACTTCAGGGCCCATGACAGGCAATCGGCCGTGACGGGGCAGCGGGCGCAGACCAGCTTGGCATCGGCAATCTGCGCGAGCGCAGGACCACTGTTACCCACCGGGAAGAACAGTTCGGGGTCCTCATCGCGACAGATGGCCTTGTGGCGCCAGTCCATTCCTCTGCTCCTTTGCGAGGGCGCCACAAAGGGCGCCTGTAGTTAGTGGATCGTTCACTTGTGCGACTCGAATGTTTCCGCACGGTTGCTTGTGAATGCTTTCACGATCACCGTAGATGTCAATAGGTCTCCGGCGCACCGTGGGGGAGATCACGCTCTAGGTCCCCACAAGGGGAACCTGCCCGGTCCTTTGTACTCGCGTCTCCAGGTTTTCGCAGCGCAACCTGGAGATTTTTCTTGATGTCCGGGTGTCAGGATGGCTTGGGGGCCACCACATCGAGCACGCTGGGGACGGATGTGAAATGCACCATCTTGCGTTTTCCGATGAAGTCGCCATCGATTTGCAGGCCGATCTCCTGGCCCGTCTCGATTCGCACAGACGGCACATCGTCGGCCCGGAAAAGCATGGGCGACTTGGGGTTTCCATTCGCGGCCAGCAACTGCCGCGCAAGCAACAGGGTGCGCGGCACACTCATCGACTTCACCGCGAACACACCGAGGCCCGATTCGAAGGTGGTGGTGGGATTCGTGCGAATCGGACGGTCCTCGAGATAGGTCCACGGGCTCGAATTCGTGACGAAGGCGTAATAGACCTCCTCGAGCGGATCCCGTCCCGGCACCTCGACCATGACGCTCGGATCCTGGCGCCGGGCCCGGAAGAACTGACGCACCGTGGTTCGCAGATAGCGCGCGGGCGTCGCCTTGCGGCCTTTGGCGCGGGCGGCGTCGATCGCCTCGCACACATCGGCGTCGAGGCCGACGCCGGCGCTGAAGGTGAACCACCGGTCGTCGGCGAGGCCGAGCCCGATCCGGCGGTCGGCGTCGCGAGCCAGCAGATCGATGAGCTGATTGGTTGCTGTCACCGGATCGGGGGAGATGCCGAGCGCGCGGGCGAAGACATTCGCCGAGCCGCCCGGGATGATCCCCAGGCGCGGGCGCCACACCTGGTCGTCGCCGACCTGGGGCACCGGCAGGAACCCGTTGATGGTCTCGTTGACCGTCCCATCGCCACCGTGCACGACGATCAGGTCCATCTCCTGCGTGGATGCCCACTGGGCCAGTTCGGCCGCGTGACCGCGATGCTGGGTGTGCGCAACAGTCAGCTGCGTTCGGCTCTCCAAGGCGTGAGCGAGCAGATCCCGGGTGGCCGGGGTCGTCGAGGTGGCATTGGGATTGACAATGAGCAGCGTCCGCACAGTGCCGAGGGTAGTGCGCGCGGGCGAACAGCCGACGCGCGCCGGGCGCCACGACGCGGCGTCGTAGGCTGGGGCACGTGGCAGAGCAGGACGTGACAGACGGTGACCAGCGCGAGGGCGGCGAACAGGTGTCGACCGGCATCCCGATGACGGTGCGGCTGGCCGGTGGGCTGGTTTCGCTGGAGGGACTGGCCGGGTTGGTGACCGCGATCGTGCTGATCGTGCGGGCGCTGACCGGGCACGATCAGTCCGAGGCCAGCGGGGTCGGCACCGCGATCTGGTTCGGGGTGCTGTTCGGCGGGGTGCTCGCGGCGGGCATCGGGCTGCTGCGTGGCAAACGCTGGGGGCGGGCCATCGCGGTCATCGCGAACGTGTTGTTGCTGCCGGTGGCTTGGTCGTTGCTGACGGACTCGCATCAGCCGTTGTGGGGGAGTTTGCTGGGGCTGGTCGCGATAGGCGGGCTCGCGACATTGTTCGCCCCGGCCACCAGTCGCTTCATGGCTTATGACTACGGCGAAATTCCCGAGGACGATTCGTAGTCTGACGGTTGTCGGGCAGGACTACGGCGAAATTCCCGAGGACGATTCGTAGTCTGACGGTTTTCGGTGTCAGGCCGTTGCCGCGCGCAGCGCCTCGCGGCACAGGTGATCGGCTCGACGGGTGGTCTCGGGCTGCCGGAAACCCTGGGTGAGGGCGAGTACCTGCGCGCAGGCGGTGTCGAGGTCGATGAGGTGACCGACCGAGACGAACAGTGGCTTCACGTCGTCGCGCGTGCGCAGTGCGCGGCCGACGACCTCGCCGTCGATCGTCACCTCGCTGGCATCACCGCGCCGCGGGCCGGGCGCGCGGTATTCGCCCCACACCGATTTGGCGACACCGATGGTGGGAATTCCGGTGAGCAACCCGACATGGCACGCCAATCCGAAACGTCGGGGATGCGCCAAACCTTGTGCATCGCACACGAGCAGATCCGGTGTGGCAGTGAGCTTTTCCAACGCCGCGACAGTTGCGGGCAGTTCCCGGAACGCGAGTAGTCCCGGCACATAAGGGAATTCCGAAATCCCATGTGCCACTGCCGATTCCACGGTTTCCATGGTGGTGATGTCGACAATTACCGCAGCGGTCGCGACGGTACCGTCTTCGGCATAGGCCGAATCAATTCCGGCGGCCGTCGAAAATTCAGGCGGCGCAACGTTTTCCGTTGACACCAGTGGGCGGAGTTCGTCCTGGAGTGCGATCGCCTCGTCGGGTGTCCGCGGCCAATCGTGGGGTAACGCGATACGCATCGGCTCAGCTCGCGGTCGCGGCCAGTGCCGCCAGTTCGGCACCGGCCAAGCGATAGCCGATCCATTCGTCTTGCGGTGCGGCACCGAGGGATCGGTAGAACTCGATCGAGGGTGTGTTCCAGGTGAGCACCGACCACGACACCCTGCTGTAGCCGTGTTCGACCGCCTCGGCGGCCAGTGCCGCGACCAGTGCGCGGCCGAGGCCGGTGCCGCGGGTCTCGGGGCGCACGTAGAGGTCCTCGAGGTAGATGCCGTGCACGCCGTCCCAGGTGGAGTAGTTCAGGAACCAGATCGCACAACCGGCCACCTGTCCGTCGTTCTCGGCAACGTGGGCGAAGAGCGCGGGCGTCGGCCCGAACAGCGCGGACCGCAACTGCTCCGGGGTGAGCGTGCACTCGGCGGGCGCCTTCTCGTACTCGGCCAGATCGTGGACGAGCCCGACCATCGCGGTCACATCGGCGGGGGTGGCGCGCCGGACGAGTGCGCTCATCGTGAGACTCCTTCGATCGGTTCGGTACGGGTCGTCAGGTTGTGGCCCCAGATGGAGTGGGCGTCGTGGTCGAAGCCGAGCACGCTCACCGCACCGGTTGACATCGCGAAGCGGCGGCCCTCGCCCACCGCGAACTCCGCCCAGCGCGCGATCAACACCCGCGAGAAATGCCCGTGACCGACCAGGATCACGTCGCGCTGTGGCAGCTCCGGCTCGACCCGGCCGAGTATCCGGTCGGCCCTGGCGCCCACCTGCTCGGCCGTCTCGCCGCCGGGGACGGGCGCGGTCCACACGGTCCAGCCGGGCACGGTTTCGCGGATCTGCGCGGTGGTGATGCCCTCGTACTCGCCGTAGTTCCACTCGACCAGATCGTCGTCGACCTGGATCGGCGACAGTCCGGCCAGTTCGGCGGTGTGCCTGGCGCGCAGGCGCGGACTGGTGAAGCAGAGCGGATCGCGCAGGTCGAGAGATTTCAGCACCAGCCCGGCCGCTACGGCCTGGGCCTCGCCCAGCTCGGTCAGCGGCAGGTCGGTGAAGCTGGTGTGCTTGCGCTGACTCGACCACTCGGTTTCGCCGTGGCGCAGCAGGACCAGGCGGGCATCGGGTGTGGACATGGGTCCATCATGGCAGTGCGGGTCAGCGGAGCGCGTACAGCTGTCCGCCGCGGTGTTCGAACACGGTGTTGCCGAGGACGGCGGTGGCGATGGTGTCGCCGCGGTAGTCGGTGCGCTCGATCGGGATCTCGGCGACCGTCGTGCCGTTGCCGCTGTCCACCGCGAGCTGCCCGTCGGGGACCGGGACCAGCAGCCTGCCTGCCATCAGCGCGGGGGTGCCGATCGCCTCACGAACCGTCCAGACCGGCTGTAATGTGCTGGAGCTCAAGGCAATGAGACTGTTGCCGGTGAAAACGTAGATGGCCGAGCCGAGGCGGGTCACCGTGGCGCGCTCGTCCCACGGCGCGGCGAGCTGATGGGTCGCGATCTCGTTGCCGGTGCCGTCGTGCACGACGATCCTGGCGGGCAGGCCGAGGCCGCTGGCGGTGGGTGCCGTCGGGGGGTAGTAGACGGCGATCTTGTTGTCCGACACCGCGATTACCCGCACTTCAGCCGCGTCGGCGCCCGGTGCGGTGAGAACTCGCGAGCCGTACTCCTCGGGGGCGGTCGATTCCTTCGGTGCCGGGTTGAGCACTGTCAGCCGGTCGGTCGTGTCGCCGGGACAGCGTTCGAGCACCGCGAGGCGCGAGGAACTCGACGCGGCCGAGCGCAGCGCACACCCGCTGCGCGGCTGGGTATTCGGATTCACCGGTGCGTCGACGTAGCCGTACTCGAGGGTGCGCACCAGATCCGAACGCCACATCTCCAACCGGTCGGCGCCGAGCGCCAGCAGATAGGTGCCGTCACCGGTGACCCGAATCGCGTCGTCCATGTAGCTGCTGCGCGCGACCCGGCGCTCACCGGTATCAGCCTCGAGCATCACGGACTGACTGCACCCACGCTGATCGCGATAGGTGGCGATCACGGTGCCGAACTGCGACTCGACCCCGCACAGCGGCATATCCCGGCGATACCACCACAGCTGGGTTCCGGTGATCGGATCGCGCCCGCTCACGGTGCCGTGATCGCCGGTCACCACCACATTGCCCGAAGTGAGCGCCCGCCTGCTCGACTCGTCGGCGGCATGCCACTGCTCACGCAGGGTGGTTGGCAGTTGGGTAGCCGCGGTGACGGTGGGAGCGGGGGACGTCGCGGTGACCGAATCGGTTCCGGTGGCATCAGCGCGCGCCCAGACGACGAACGCCGCCACTACGAGAGTGACGGCGATCGCGATTGCTACGAAGATGTCGGCGCGCGTCCGCCGTTCGGGTGCGAGCACGTACGCGAGTGTATTTGCCATGCGGGGGCTGGTGTGCGCGGGGCCGCTGGTTTGTGCGGGGCGGAACTTGGGATGAGCGGCGTGGCTGGGGAGGGCTGAGATCGGCCTCCCCAGCCACTGCTCAGGCGTCTACGGTGGCCGGCGCGTCGGATGCGGTGGCTTCCGCGGGCTTGCGGCGGCGCCTGCGGCGGGCGGGCTTGGCTGCGTCGTCGCCCTCGGCAGAAGCCGATTCGGGCGGGTCGGTGGCTTCGCTGGTGCTCGACTCGACGGTCCCCGCTTCGCCTGCCTCGGCGGGCTTGCGGCGACGGCGCCTGCGGCGGGCGGGCTTGTCGCCGTCGGCCGCTTCGTCGGCGTTGTCCGCCGACTCGGTGGTCGTGGTCGACTCCGTGCCCTCGGCCTCGGCCTTGCCACCGCGGGTGCGGCGACGGCTGCGCGAGGACTTGGGACGCTCGGTGCGCTCCTCGACTACGGCGTCATCGTCACGGGCGGGGGCCGCGGGCTTGCGGATCACGCCGGTGATGCCCTCGGGGATGCCGAGGTCGCTGTAGAGGTGCGGCGAACGGGAGTACGTTTCGGCGGGGTCGGCCATGTTCAGGCCGAGTGCCTTGTTGATCGACTCCCAGCGGTGCAGCTCGTCCCAGTCGATGAGGGTGATCGCGACACCGGTGCGGCCGGCGCGGCCGGTGCGGCCGATCCGGTGCACGTAGGTCTTCTCGTCCTCGGGGCACTGGTAGTTGATGACGTGGGTGACGTCGTCGATGTCGATACCGCGCGCGGCGACATCGGTGGCGACGAGCACGTCGATGGTGCCCTTGCGGAACTTGTTCAGCGCCTTCTCGCGGGCGATCTGACCGAGGTCGCCGTGCACAGCGCCGACATTGAACCCGCGCTCGGCGAGATCGTCGGCCACCTTCTGCGCGGTGCGCTTGGTGCGGGTGAAGATCATCGTCGCGCCGCGGGATTCCGCCTGCAGCACGCGCGCGACCAGCTCGGCCTTGTCCATCGCGTGGGCCCGGTAGACGAACTGCGCGGTGCGGTCGTGCACCGCGGAATCGTTGGCCAGCTCGGCGCGGATGTGCGTCGGCCTGGTCAGGAAGGTGCGGGCAAGGGTGATGATCGGGCCCGGCATGGTGGCCGAGAACAGCATCGTCTGACGCTTGTCGGGCACCATCGACAGGATGCGCTCGATATCGGGCAGGAAGCCCAGGTCGAGCATCTCGTCGGCCTCGTCGAGGACGAGTACGCCGATCTTGCCGAGGATCAGATGGTTCTGGTTCGCCAGATCGAGCAGACGACCGGGGGTGCCGACGACCACGTCGACGCCGTCGCGCAGTGCGGCGATCTGGGTGTCGTAGGGGCGGCCACCGTAAATGGCGGCGACCTTCAGCGCACCCTGATGGTTGGTCAGGTACTTGCTGGCGTTCTCCAGGTCCTTGGTGACCTGGATGCACAGCTCGCGCGTCGGCACGATGATCAGCGCGCGCGGGGTGCCGTCGAGCGGGGTGGTGCCGGAGTCGGCGGTGGCGATGCGGTGCAGCAGCGGCACGCCGAAACCGAAGGTCTTGCCCATGCCGGTGCGGGCCTGGCCGATGAGGTCCTCGCCGGCCAGTGCCAGCGGCAGGGTGAGTTCCTGAATCGCGAAGGTGCGTTCGATCCCGATCTCACCGAGTGCGCGCACGATTTCTTCGCGCACGCCCAATTCGGCGAAACTCGGCGGGATGTGGGTGTTGTCCAGTTCGGCCGTCAGGAGTGTGTCGGTCAAACCGGGTTCCTGTTCGACAGTGATCTTGCTCAGTGTTCGTGCCTTCCTCGTCATTGCATCTCGCACGCACGAGGTGGGGCGGGCCGGTCGGCCCGCGACGACCACATACCCGCCTGTGATATTCACCGGGCCGGCGCCGGATAACCATCGCCGACCAGGCGTTATGCGTGGTCGTCGAGACGGTGTCATCGGCGCGGCGCTGCGGTGATGCGGATTCGTTGCGCGCACATTTTCTTCGACATTGCTGTCTGGGCAACGCTGCTGTCCGCCCGCGCTGTGCGCCGGTGGATTGCCACGCCGCGGAGTATGTCCGGGCGTCGAAACTAGCGTTGTCCACGGAGATTGTAGCGTGATATTCTGCGGAATCCGAAATTCGACGTGGATGAATGCCGCCCGAATACCGGCTCGCCAGCGGATTACCTCCGCATGGGTGGTGTGTCGCAGCGCAATTCATGAGCGCCGGATTTCGCGCATGTCCACAGGTGTAATCGAGCTCACTGGTACCGGCGGTACTGTGTGTGAGACATTTCTAGTCGTGAGTATCACCGACACCGTCACCACTGCCGCGCGCAACGCGTGGGCGCTGAGCTTCGGCGCAGGCATCGAGCCCGTCGACCCGGCGCCCTCGACCGTGCTGTGGGACGAGCCGCACCGCCTGCTGCGTCGCTACGATGCCGAATTCCAGTCTGCGGCAAGCGATTCCGCGGTGTTGCTGGTGCCGCCACTGGCCGCGCCCGCCACCTGCTTCGACCTGCGCCGCGATCAGAGCCTGGCGCGCTATCTGGTGGAGACCGGCCGCGCGCCCTACCTGGTCGACTACGGCGACATCTCCTTCGCCGATCGTCGGATGGGCTTCGAGGACTGGGTCACCGACATCCTGCCCGAGGCGATCCTGCGCGTGAGCGCCGATCGCGGCGGTGCGCCGGTGGACCTGATCGGCTGGTCCATCGGCGGCATGTTCTCGCTGCTCACCGCCGCCGCGAACCCGGAATTACCGATCCGCTCGGTCACCGGGGTCGGCCCGCCGCTCGACTACGACAAGATGCTCGGTATTCCGCAGCTGCGCGCCGCCGTGAGCCTCACCGGCGGCTGGGGCGCCACCTCGCTCGTCCGGGCCGCAGGTGGCATCCCGGCGCCGCTCACCAAGCTCGCCTACCGCCTCGCCGCGTACGACCGTGAACTGGCGCGTCCGAGATTCATCGCCAGCAATATCGCGAACACCGACACCCTGGCCAAGATGGAATCCATCGACCGTTTCCAGGCCGCCATGCCCGGCTACCCCGGCCGCTTCTACAACCAGCTGTGGGGCCGGATGATGCTGGCCAACGACATCGGCAACGGCAAGCTCGAACTGCGCGACCGGACCATCGAACTCGCCGACGTGCGCGTGCCCGTGCTGCTGATCGGCGGCAAGTCCGACGTGATCACCCCCAAGGCCGCCGTCGAGGCCGGTTTGCGCACGCTGTCGGGTTCGCCGTCGGTCACCTACGAGGTCGTGCCGGGTAGCCACCTCGGCATTCTCACCGGGCCGGAAGCCCGCGAAACCACCTGGGCGCACCTGGACAAATTCCTGGCCGAACGCGACTGACCATCGATCGGGACTAGTGTTGACGGTCATGGGAGCCCAGACCTCTGCCGCGCCGGAATTCTTCTCGACCTCACCGCTCGCCGCGGACCACGCGGGGGTGACGGAGCTGTTCGCGGTCCTCGCTTACGGCGAGCTGTCCGCGTTCTATCGGCTCGCCGAGGAGGCGAAGCAGGCGCCGTCGCTGCGCGGCCGGATCGGTGTTGCCAAGATGGCCGCCGCCGAGCTCGCGCACTTCGAGACCTTGGAAGCGGCGCTCACCGAGCGCGGTGCCGACGCCGAGGCCGCGATGGCGCAGTACCAGGGCGCCCTGGACTCCTACCACGCCTCCACCGACCCGTCGACCTGGCTCGAGTCGATGGTGAAGTTCTACGTCGCCGACGGTCTGGCCTCCGACTTCTACACCGAGATCGCCGGCGCGCTGCCCGCCGAGGTCTCCGACGTGGTGCGCGACGTCCTCGCCGAGACCGGACACTCGCAGTTCGTGGTCGACGAGGTCCGCAGCGCGGTAGCCGCCAGCCGCTCCGAGCGCGACCGACTCACCCTGTGGGGACGCAGGCTGCTCGGCGAGGCGATCACCCAGGCACAGTTCGTGATGGCCCAGCGCGACGAGCTGGCCGAACTGGTCCTCGCCGCGACCGGCGACCTCAACGGCATCGCGACCTTGTTCGACCGCATGCAGGAACGGCACGCGGCCCGCATGGCCGAACTCGGCTTGTAGCTGGTTATCCGCCGACCGCGCGACCCGGCACCAAGCGCAATTCCGGTGCGCGGGCGGCGGTTTCGCGGGGAAGCCAGATGACGACCTGCTGATCCTTGTCGGCGGACAGCGTCTGCACCGTGTAGGTGAGCGTGCCCCGGGTCGGGTGCTCGAAGCCGAGGAGGGTGGGGATGTCCTCGGCCAGGCGGTGGGGTTGCCAGCGGCGGGCGAATTCGGGTTCTTCGCACAGGGTGGTGATGACGCTCGCTACGCGTTCGTCGTCGGGGCGGCGCAGGCGTGTTCTGGCGAGCTGATCGGCGAGGAGATCGGCGAACTGGGGCCAATCGGTGACCGTGGTGCGGGCCAGCGGGTGACGGAAGGTCCAGACGGCGAGGTTGACCATGTCCGGGTTGTCGAGCAGACCGAGCGGGGTGGCGAGGTCGGCCCACGCGCTGTTCCAGGCGAGCACATTGGCACGGGGGCCGAGGGCGAATGCCGGGGTGGGGGCGAGCGCGTCGAGCACGCTGCGAAGCGCGGCGGGCACCTGATCGAGGGCAGGGTCGAAAGCGGTACTGGGGCACCGGGATTCGCTGCCGGTGGTCAGCGCGAGCCAGCCGAAATGGGCCCGCTCGGTGTCGTTGAACCGCAGCGCGGTGGCGAGTGCGTCGACCACGGCCATCGACGGGTTGGTATCGCGGCCCTGTTCGAGCCGGGCCAGATAATCCGCGCTCACACCGGCCAGCACGGCGACCTCTTCGCGGCGCAGGCCCGGGGTGCGGCGCCTGCCGCCGCCGGAAAGGCCGACGTCTTCCGGGCGCAATTCGGCTCGACGGGCGATCAGAAGTTCCGCGAACGCCGACCGGGCGCCCGGATGATCCGTGGTACCTGCGCCAACCATGTCTCGATCCTCCCTGGTCATGGCATTCTCAGCCACGCCCTGCGGGGACCAGGATAACCGCGGTCTGGTTAACGGACCGCAGTCCGGTCACTGTGGAGGCATGACCTCCTCGACACAGACCCAGCAGTTGAAGACCGGATCCTGGGCCCTCGACGCCGCCCACTCCTCGGTCGCGTTCACCATTCGCCACCTCGGGATCGCCAAGGTGCGCGGCGGCTTCACCCGCTTCGAGACCGAGTTCGCCGTCGACGAAACCGGCGCGGCCACCCTCGGCGCCACCATCGAACTCGACTCCTTCGACACCGGCAACGCCGACCGCGACGCCCACATCCGCCAGGCCGACTTCCTCGACGTCGCCAACCGCCCGACCCTGAGCTTCCGTGCCACCCAGCCGGTTCAGGTCGCCGAAACCTTCACCGTCACCGGCGAGGCCACCCTCGGCGCGATCACCAAGCCGCTCACTCTCGACGTCGAATGGGGCGGCATCGCCGACTTCCCCGACGGCACCCGCCACGCGGGCTTCTCCGCCACCGGCGCCATCAAGCGCACCGACTTCGGCGTCGGCGTCGCCATGCCGGGCATGCTCTCCGACACCGTGAAGATCGAACTCGAGATCGAACTGATCGAGCCTGCGTAGCGGGCGCCGACGCGAAGCGTTCCTCAGCCGCGCATGGCCGGAGCGCAGGCGGAGGTACGCCTGACTCGTTCGCTCAGAGCGCAGGCGGCTGTGACACCACTGTCGGCCGCCTGCATTAGCCTGGGAGTCGACAACACAGGACTCTTACGTTCGGAGGTTGGCCGTGGAGGTCAAGATCGGTATTTCGGATAGCCCGCGAGAGCTCGTCATCAACAGTGCGCAGAGCCCTGACGAGATCGAGGCGCTGGTGTCCGATGCGCTGAGCGGCTCCGCCGGCGTCGTGTCGCTCACCGACGAGAAGGGCCGCAAGTTCCTGATCCAGGCCGCGAAGGTCGCCTACGTGGAAATCGGTTCCCCCGCCGCGGGCCGAGTCGGCTTCGCAACGGTCTGATCCGCGAGCACAAAAATGCCCCGTCATCTTCGAGATGGCGGGGCATTCTTTGTTGAATCGGGCTTACAAATCCTGCGAGTACGCGCGCTGGGCGGCGGTCAGCGGGACGTGCTTGAGGCCACCCCACGCCAGTGACACCGTGGTGTCGACGGCTTCGTCCTTGGGCACCGGGCGATCGGCTTCGAGCCAGTAGCGCGCCGAGAACTGGCTCGCACCGACGAGGCCGACGGCCAGTATCCGGGCGCGGTAGGGGTCCAGACCCGAGTCGTGGGCGACCAGATCGAACACCGCGTCGACACACGCCTCGGTGGCCTGCTCGACCCGGCGCTGCACCTGCGGTTCGCTGGTGAGGTCGGATTCGAAGACCAGGCGGAAGCCCTGCATCTCGTTGTCGACGAAATCGAAGTACGCGGCGACCGCGGCCCGCACGCGCTGTTTGTTGTCGGTGGTGGAGCGCAGCGCCTGGCGCACGCTCGACACCAGAATGTCGACGTAGTTCTGCAGCACCGCCAGGTATAGCTCGAGCTTGCTGGCGAAGTGCTGGTACAGCACCGGCTTGCTGACCCCGGCCACCTGGGAGATCTCGTCCATTCCCGCCGCGTGGTAGCCGCGCTGGACGAAGACCTCGCTGGCGGCGAGCAGCAACTGCTGGCGGCGCTCGTCACGAGGCAGGCGGGTGCCGCGCTTGGCCGGGACCGTCTCCGGCACCGATCGGCGCGAGGGCATGCGGTCCACGAGGTCAGTCATCTCGGCTCTCTATAGTCGATTCCCCTGACCATCGGGTGTGCGGTCCGGGTATCCCACGAACGATACTCGCACGGTGTTCGCCCTGCGTCTCGCCCTGGAAATGTAGTACCAGTCCACAGCGTTCGCCGGGCCGTAACCGTGCGAACTCCTCCGGCCGCCCGCACGGCGGATTTGCGCACTGTGAGAATCTGATGGGGTGACCGACCGGATGGATGACCATGCCGACGGCGGGCGCGATGTCGCTCGCTCCACGCAACCCTCCGAGTCCGGTGCTGTCACGTCGGCGTCGGAGGGGCGGGAACTGCAGGTCTACGACCCGCTCGGGCTCTATCAGCCCGCCGATCGATCCCGGCAGCCGCTGCGGGCCCGCTGGGATCCCACCGACCACGACAACGGCCGCCCGCGCAGCCCGCTGCGTGAAGCGAAGAAGCAGAGCGCGCTCGGCCGATTCGTCTCCGCCTACGGATGGCGTGCCTACGCGTTGCCGGTGCTGCTCGCCATCACCGTGCTCGTCGCCGTCGACGCGGTGCGCACCGGCCCTCTACCGCCACCGAACGATCCCGGCTTCGGCGCGTTGAGTCCCAAGGTGGCGCAGTCCGGCATCATCGGCGCACCCCCCGCAGGCGACGGCAAGTTTCCCGCCGATCTGCCCCTCGGTGCGCTGCCAGAGGGTGGCGCGTACGCCGACCGCGCGGCGGGCACCTGGCATGTCGTTCCGGGCACCAGCGCCCAGGTCGGCGTTGGCACCGAGCGCGTGTTCCGCTACACCGTCGAAGTCGAGGACGGCATCGATACCTCACCGTTCGGTGGCGACGATGCCGTGGCGAAAATGGTGGAGACCACCCTGGCCAACCCGAAGAGCTGGACCAACGACCCCAAGTTCGGCTTCCAGCGCATCGACGCAGGCCCGGCCGACTTCCGACTCTCGCTCACCTCGCGCGAGAGCACCCGCGCCGCGTGCGGATTCGAGATCCCGATCGACTCGTCGTGCTACAACGCCGACCTCGATCGCGTCGTGCTGTCGGAGGTCCGCTGGGTGCGCGGCGCCCTCGCCTTCGACGGCGACATCGGCTCCTACCGGCAGTACCAGATCAACCACGAGGTCGGCCACGCCATCGGCTACCACGGCCACCAGCCGTGCGAGACCGACGGCGGCCTCGCGCCGATCATGATGCAGCAGACCTTCGGCACCAGGAACAACGACATCGCCCGACTCGACCCCCACGGCGTAGTCCCCGCCGACGGCAAAACCTGCCGCTTCAACCCCTGGCCGTACCCGCGCGGATAGTGGCCCCGCCCATGCGGGAACATGAACGGGGAAGAACAGCGCGGCAGGTCTTGTTGTAGTCAGCAGAGCGGCCACCGGTAATCGGGCCGCGCCCGCCGCCATAGATACAGGAGTTCTCACGTGTCTCTCAATGGGACGTTGCCGCCGCTCGTCGAGCCGGCCGCGGAACTGACCAAGGACGAAATCGCTCGCTACAGCAGGCACCTGATCATCCCCGATCTCGGTGTCGACGGGCAGAAGCGGTTGAAGAACGCCAAGGTCCTCGTGATCGGTGCGGGCGGCCTCGGTTCGCCCGCCCTGCTCTACCTGGCCGCCGCCGGTGTCGGCACCCTCGGCATCGTCGAGTTCGACGAGGTCGACGCCTCCAACCTGCAGCGCCAGATCATCCACGGCGAATCCGATATCGGCCGGCCCAAGGCCGACAGCGCCCGCGATTCGGTCCTGGAGATCAACTCCGGGATCGACGTGCGGCTGCACAAGATCCGCCTGGAACCCGAGAACGCGGTCGAACTGTTCGCCGAATACGACCTGATCGTCGACGGCACCGACAACTTCGCCACCCGCTACCTCGTCAACGACGCCGCCGTCCTCGCGGGCAAGCCCTACGTGTGGGGCTCGATCTACCGCTTCGAGGGCCAGGTCTCGGTGTTCTGGGAAGACGCCCCCGACGGCCGCGGTATCAACTACCGCGACCTGTACCCGGAGGCCCCGCCGCCGGGCATGGTCCCGTCCTGCGCCGAGGGTGGCGTGCTCGGCGTGCTGTGCGCGTCGATCGGCTCGGTGATGGTGACCGAGGCGATCAAGCTGATCACCGGTATCGGTGAGACGCTGCTCGGCCGTCTGATGGTCTACGACGCACTGGACATGAACTACCGCACCATCAAGCTGCGCCGCGATCCGCAGCGTGAGCCGATCACCGAACTGATCGACTACGACGCGTTCTGCGGTGTGGTGTCGGAGGAAGGCACCGCCGCCGCGGCCGGGTCCACCATCACCGCCGCCGAGCTCAAGGATCTGCTCGACGCCGACAAGATCGAGCTGATCGACGTGCGCGAGCCGGTGGAGTGGGACATCGTCCACATCGCGGGCGCGACCCTGATCCCCAAGGACCGCATCCTGTCCGGCGAGGCACTGGCCGAACTGCCGCAGAACAAACCGATCGTGCTGCACTGCAAGACCGGCATCCGGTCCGCGGAGGCGCTGGCGGCGTTGAAGCGCGCCGGTTTCGCCGACGCCACCCATCTGCAGGGCGGCGTGGTGGCCTGGGCCAAGCAGGTCGATCCGTCACTGCCGGTCTACTGACCCGATAGCTGCCGGTTTGCGGCCTCGCCGCTTATTGCGGTGAGGTCGCAAAGTGGAGTATCACAGCGTGCCTTGGGACGCCTCCGGTGATCGCGGGGTTACGGTACGGCCGTGACCTCAGTCGAACCTCCCGAGCATGTGCGAGCCACATTCGGGCTTCGCGAAGTGACGCCGGTTTCCCTAGGGGACTGGGACGGTGGCTGGCGCATGGGTGACGTGGTCCTCAGCCCCGTCGCCGATCACGCGCGGGCCGCGTGGTCGGCGAAAGTACGCGAACATCTCGCGGTCGACGGACTGCGCGTGGCCCGCCCCGTCCGCGCCACCGACGGTCGCTATGTGGTCTCCGGTTGGCGCGCCGACACCTTCGTCGACGGTGCCCCCGAGCCCCGCCACGACGAGGTCGTCTCGGTCTCGTTGCGCTTGCACAAGGCGACAGCGGAATTGGAACGCCCCCGCTTCCTGGTCCAGCCTCCCGTCGCACCCTGGGTGGACGTGGACGTGTTCGTCGCCGCCGACCGCGCCGCCTGGGAATCGGTCCCGCTGCGCACCCTGCGCGCGGGCGGTGTCCCCGTCGCGGCCACCCCCGACGGTCAGCGTTCCCTCGAACTGATCGGCCAGCTCTCGACGCTGCGCAAACCCGTCCGTAGCCCCAACCAACTAGTCCACGGCGACCTCTTCGGCACCGTCCTGTTCACCGGCGCCCACACCCCTGGCCTCACCGACATCACCCCGTACTGGCGCCCCGCCACCTGGGCCGCCGGGGTCGTTGTCGTCGACGCACTGGCCTGGGGTGGTGGCGACGACGGCTTACTCGACCGCTGGGCCACGCTGCCCGAATGGCCCCAAATGCTGTTACGCGCCTTGATGTTCCGCCTGGCTGTGCACGCCCTGCACCCCCGCTCCACCCCCGAAGCCTTCCCCGGGCTCGCCCGCACCGCGGACATGGTCCGTTTGGCGCTGTAAGGGCGAATTGCGCGCATCGTGACCGATGGGTCGGATGTGGTCTCAAATCCGTTGAGACCCAACGTTTCCTGCTGCCACGCGTGCTATCTTCATCGAGCATCGCCGCCATGTGTCCTGCCTTGGACCCGGGGGATCCACTGCGGCCCGTCACGAGCGGTGAGGATTGCTGCGGGTGAGAATCCAGCCCAGACAACAGATTCTGGACATTTGGAGCGCCATGCTCTCGGCCTGTTATCGGGACGAGAAGTGGCATTGGGACGGCGTCCTCGGCGCCAATTCGATCAGCGATTCCGAACAGCTGCTGTGCCTGCTGTACCCGGCGACGGAGATCGAGAGTTTCGCGCTGGATCGGCCGGACGCCATGTCCGACGACGTCAAAGTGGCGTTGGAGGCCTTCGGCGGACAAGCCAGAATCGGCATCACGGTGCTCGGTCTCACCGAGGAGTATCTGGCGCGCAACACGAGTGCCGACGGGCTACCCCGCTTCGACGCGGGGAGTTACCTGTCCGCGCCCGCGGACCGTGAACCGACACCGACGCAGCACGCGCTCGAAGTCGTCGACGGGTACTCCATGTCGGTCACCGTGTGTATCGCGGCGCTCGGCTTCGCGCGGGTCTTCGATCGGTGGGCCCGGACTGAGCGACGCAAGGACATCAGTGCTCGGATCGTCGATCTGAGCGCCGGTCTGAGTACTCGGCTGACGGCCGCGATGACCGGCCTCGTTCGGAGCTTCGTGGTCAACACGGCATCACCGCGGTCACCGTCGGGCAAGGCGATGCTCGAGATGCTCAATCAGTCCGGGCAGCCGGAGAAATCGGTGATCGACGCCGTCGCTCGCAGCCTCGAGCGCGTGCGCGCCCGCTTGCGCAGTGACGTCACGCTCGGCCGGGCGCCGGAATCCGAACTCGACGACGAAGACCTGCTCTTCGAGTGTGGTTGGAGCTGGGGCGTGGTCCAGGGTGCGGATCCGGTCGACTTCGTACCGAGCGCGATCGGCTCCGGCACCGGCTATGCCGACCCTCGGCCCTACCTCTACTTCACCATCACCGCGCTCGACGGCATCAACGACGTTCTCTCGCAACGAACCAGAGAGCTCGACCTGCTCGACGACACCCAGTATCGCCTGGCCGAAGCGCTGCGAGTGCGCTGGGATATCACTCAGCGTTACTGGTCCACCGTCGCCCGTTTCGGCACCGGAACATGGCCGCTGGAGGACATTCCGTGGCGCACCTCCGACGGCGAGGAGTCGGACTACTTCAGTCTCATCGTGTCGGCGGTGCTGATCCAGGAACTGGTGGCCCGCACCGCCTCCGACGACGATCTGACCAGAGCGATCGGGATCTTCGACGAGCTGGCCAGCCGCGGTCGAATCGTCCGCCGACCGACGAAGGCCGACCCGTCGATCGCCCTGCACTATCCGGGCGTGCGGATGAAACTGCGCGGGAGCGAACTCGTCGAAGGCGGTGGGCCTCGATTGGAATGGGTCGCCTCGGATTTCGCGCCGGTGCTGCTCAAGCGTTCGCTGCAGGCAGCTCGTCTCTCGGGCAACATCACCGCGCGTGACCGGCTGATGGAGCTGGCGAAAAAGGTAATGGACCATATCGATCTGCGCATGATCACCGACGGTGACGCGGTCGGGCTGTGGGACGATCCCGGCGCCGCGTTCGGGTCGGCGACAGCCGCCGGTCAGACATTGCCGTCCTGGTACATGACCGAGCGGGTGATCGAATGTCTGGTCACCGCCGACCGTACCTACCGAGAAGCGCCCCTGCGGTCCCCGGCCATGGTGGTTCGTGCTGTCGAGCTGCTCAACGAGGCCGAACATCTGCTCAATCAAGAGATGCTCAACGTCAGCGTCGAGGACACCTCGGCCAATCGCATTTCGCTCGACGGCGTCGAGCAGCAACTGGCCAGAGCCAGAAATGTGGTGAATACCCAACCGGGAACGGCCTTCACGCTCGCCTCGGCCGCCCTGATCGAACTCGATCGGCTCGCCTATGCCCGCCTCGACGCGATGAGGAGCTCCTGATCCGATGATCGTCTTCGCCACTTCCGACAAGGGTGGAACGGGCCGCTCGGTGACCAGCTGCAACCTTGCCTACCGGCTGGGATTGCGCGGGATCAACACCGTCTACGTCGACTTCGACTTCGGTTCACCGACCGCGGGCGCGCTGTTCGAGATCAGCTCGGTCGAACGTGGCACGACACCCGGCAACGGGGTGCACAGCTACCTGCGTGGCCACAACAGTGTTCCGCAGCGCATCGATGTGCGGGCGAGCACCAACCGGGATGCGCTGCGCGGACAGCGACGTGGCGGCAAGTTGTTCCTGCTACCGGGTGACGAGGGCGGCGGCGAGAGCATGTCGGCCAACGATTCGCAGGTGGTGCGCCGCTGCCGTGAACTGTTGCTCGATCTGGACAGCACCTACAAGGTGGTGATCGTCGACCTCAGCGCCGGACGATCAGTGGCCATGCAGATCGCGCTGGAAGCCACTCGGCCGCAGGACATGCCGGGCAAAGAGGTGTTCTGGCTCGTCTACCACCGCTGGACTCGTCAGCATCTGATGGCGGCGCAGGGTTTGGTGCACGGAACCAACGGGTTGCTGAAGACAGGTGTCGACCTCGGCTATTCCGCCGAGGATCTGCTGGCCCGAATCCGTTTCGTCCGCACCGCGGTGCCGCGCGTCACCGATGAGCACGCGGCCAGCGGCGGACCACAGGCGGCGTGGTTGCTCAAGCAGAACGACGCGCTGAAGTCGCTCGCGGCGGAGTATCGACTCGGCGCGGGCGCGCTGTTGGGGGAGACACCGGTGGAGCCGGTCCTGCAATGGCGGGAGCAGATCGTCCTCGACGCCGATGTCAACGCGGGTATCGCCAATCGGGCGACCGTCGAGGCCTTCGAAGAGTTGGCTCGCAGGTTGTGGGATAGGGCGACCTGGGTGCGGGTGTAGTCACCGCAAGTCGCGACCATCACGATGTCGACCGACTTGCGAAATAGGATGGGGGAGAGGAAAATTGGGCTCGGCGTGTTGCTATCGATGATCGGGTGTGTCGATCCGATCGATAGGCACGTTCGTGGCTAGAATCGCACGCGGTTCTGTCCGGGATTGGTTGACAAAGGGGCTGTGAATTTGTGGTTGGCGCCGTCTACGCCGAGTCGACGGCGTCTGTGCGTGTCGAAGCTGTTCCGTTGGCGCATGTTTCCATCGAGGTAGGGCATTTCTATATGTCCGACCTGATCAACGGTGAAGCAGCGATCGCCGCGCAATTTCGCCGGGTAGCCCCGTTGATCGAGATGTTCACCGAGGTCGCGAGGCAGGAATTCGCCGCCGCTGCCGGCGGCCCATCGCGCGTTCGAGTGAGTACCTGCTTCCTCCTCGATGATTACTTTCAGACCGACGCCGACCCGCGCGTGATCGTGCCCAACCTCCTCCGCATCGCCGCCGAGTCAGGGGTGCGGATCGACTATCTCGGTAGCGAGGCGGGCTGCCACGAACATCGGCGCAGGCAGCATGACGAAACACTGATTCCGTTGGCGCAGATGGTCGCTGACTCGATCATCGCGGAACCGGCTCCTGGCAGCGCCGGACGTCGCCCGCCCACCGCGGAATCCGGCTGGCTCTGCAACGGCCAGCGATCGAGTGATCGTGAGGGGGAGCAGGCGATGGAGGTGAACTACCGGCCCTCGGCGGAGTTCGCCGCTCGCAATCATTCGCTGTTCCTCGATGTCGAAATGTGGCGCAACCGTGCCGCGACGCAGGATGTGCTGTGGTCGTGCCCCTTCTTGGCGTCGGTGTGGCAGCTCCTCCGTCTTGGAATGCTTCGCTTCGAAGGACGAGCCATCGTCAATGCCGAACAATGGGGACCGGACAGGGAATGGCCTGCGCGCTGGGACGAATTCCCGAGCGTGATCAAGCTGCAGGAGCACGCGGCCCCGTTCGCAGCGTTCCGGTCGCTGTCGATCCTGCCGCAGCGCTACGTGGGTATCGAGCACGCGGTGCGCATGATCCTCGGCCATGTCGAGCCGGATCCTGGCGTCGTCGAGTTGCTCAACCGGCGTGCGCGCGAGCAGCGCATCGAGCTGACCGGCGATGTCGCCGACCGGCTCTCGCACTTCTTCCTGAGCGCTGTCTGATCCGGTGCCACATTGTCGATCGATACCGGATACGCTGCGACAATGCATCTCAGCGGCGGATCGCTGGCACTTCTCGGTGAGGTCCGTACCGGTCTACTTCCCGAGTCGCGGGCGCTGAGCCGGGTATCGGCGGCAGACCTGCTGACCCTGGTTCGTGGTCGCCGCGCGCAATCGCGGGAGCGGCCGGTCACCTGGGCGCAATCCCCGGTCGTCCACGAAGGTGTCGACTGCCGATTGGCGACGCCGAACCGCAGTAAGGTGCGCGCGGTCGGCACTGTCGCCACCCACGCGACGATCCGCGGTGGTCGTATCCTGCAGAGTTCGGCGATGGCCACGGTGGTCGCCGGTGAAGGTACGCACCGGCGGAGCTGGGGGCACTACCTCGGCCGGATCGGCACCGTCGAAACCCTCACGCGGCTCTCGCCGGGCATCGGCGGTCAACTGGTCGACGGGTTTCTCGGCCCGCCGGATCCGACAACGGTGACGCTCGACCCAGGCGCCATCGCGGCCCGGCTGTTCACCCGGGTGCGCACTGATCTGACGCTGAACCAGACACCGCCGATCCAGACCAGCGCGGCCCGGCTGCGGTGGGCCGCGCAGGTCCGGCCAGGCGTTGCGCCGAGCCTGTCGTTCGTGCTGCTCGACGACGAGACACGACTCGTCTCGGTGGTCGTCGGCGATGAGACCGAACTGGCCGCGGTACAACGATTTTGCGAAGACCTGGCGGTGCACGACTGGCTGTTGACGGTGCTCACCGAGGTGATCGACGAGGCCGAGATGGCCGAGTTGTCGGGCAGTTCGCCCGCTCAGGTGCTCGCCCCGTTGCTGGAGCATCTCGTCCACCTGTGGCTTCCCGGTGCGCTCACGCCCCCACCGCTGCGCGGGTTGTGGAACGCTGTCGAGACCGACCCCGGGTTCACCGTGCAATGGAACTCACGGATCGGTCAGTTGCGCGATCGTGTCGCGGTGGCGACGCTGGGAGCGCTGAGTAGATCGCAGTCCCGGTGGTGATCACAGCCGGAACAACTGCCGCACGAGCAGCGCGAAGAACACCGAGGTCGACACGATGCCCGCGTACGACTCGACGATCAATGTCGCCTTAGCGGGCAAGCTGCGCACACCGACGCTCTCGGGGTCGACCGGATTCAGGAAGTTGACCAATCCGATCCGTACCGCGGCGAGGAACTCGATGTCAGGGGCGGTCACGTAGAAGGCCGTGACGAAAACCGCGATCTCCGCGGCGATCCACGCCAGCAGAAGAAATGGTCGATAACCGTAGCCACACAACAGGTCCGAGACCGCGCCGGGTAATCGCCGCAAGCGTCGACCGCGCGCCTTCGTGCGGGCACGCGCCATGTTCAGGCCACAACGATCCTGGCCGCGCGGATTCTCGGTGGTGGTGTGCAGCCGATAAGCCTGTCGGTAGGCAAGTGCGGCGTGCGCAGGCAAGCGGTGTGCCGATAGTTGTCCACCGAGCTCTTCGTAGATATCGGCGAGGAGCGTGGATTGCGTGCGACTCAGGCGCAACGGCCCACGGAACTCGATCTCGGCGGCGAACAACGCCGTCAATATCGTTTCGCAGGAATGCTCGCGGCCGGTGGATTCGAGCACACCGGGGTCGGCCTCGCGATAGAGGTGCGCGAAAACGAGGCTGTCGCCGACCCGGCGAGTCGAGGGTGGGACGTAGTCGGCGAGAAACTGTTCGACCCGATGGTTGAGGTCATCGAGTAGCTCGTATTCGTCCGGCCGGTGCGTGGATCGCAGGAAGTCGGCCACGACGTCGGTGAAAGCGCTGGCATGCCGGCGGATGAGCGTGGTCTTGGACGCGACGAAATCGCCTGGACGATCGAATCCGATGTGCTCGGTCATCGATCGTCCACCGGTCCGCGGTCTTTGAACCAGCGTCGGTCGGTGGGGTCGGTGGCGGTCCAGTCGTAGCCGAGCCGATGGACCAACAGGTCTCGCGGTTCGTCGATCCCGAAATACTGGTCCTCGTAGTTCGCCCAGGTGAAGCCGGAATCCTTGTACAGATTCGACGCGGGCACATTCGACGGACGGACGGTGATGAAGACCGCGTCGACCTCCGATGACCGGCAGTGTGCCATCGCCCGCTCGAGCAATAGCCGGCCGAGTCCGCGCCCCCGGTGCCCGGACGACACCGCCAGACCCAGCAGCCAGGCGTTGTGCCGACCGATGGCCACCATCGCGTAGCCACACAGCGAACCAGCCAGATCCGCTACCACCCAATGGGATCCGTGAATGTCGAACAGTTGGCGCAGGGCGAAATAGGGGTAGGCGAGTGGCATGAACTCGGTGGATTCGAGCTCGGCTATCGCGACCAGATCTTCGACGGAGGCGGCTCGAAACCGTAGCTCTGCCACCTCATTCGAGATGTCCAACAGCACTCACCTCTGCCCGCCCCGGTGCCAGTCTGAACTCCAGAGTAAGGGCAGTTCGGGCGCGGCGGCCACAACACGGTTCGAAATGTGTTGTCACACAGCCGAAAGCCACGTTCGGGAGGGGAACCGAACGTGGCTTTCCGCTGGGCGGGGTGGATGGATCAAACGCTGGCGTAGGCCAGGGATGGGGCTTTGTCGGTGGCGAAGGAGCTGCGCAGGTAGCACCACCAGGTGACGGCGGCCATGACGAGGAAGATGGCGGCGTAGGCCCAGAAGGCGGGGGCCATGGTCTTCAGGTGGACGTTGGACAGACGCAGGGCCTGCTGGACGACGAAGCCACCCGCGGCGCCGACCGCGCCGATGACACCGATCGCGGCACCGGCTTGACGCTTGGCGGAGGTGGCCGCCTCGGTCAGGTCCATGCCGTGCTCGGAGGCGTACTTCTTGGCGGTGGCGTTGAAGATCGACGGGATCATCCGGTAGGTGGAGCCGTTACCGATACCGGCCAGGATGAACAGGGCAAGGAAGGCGGTCAGGTAAATCGGGAAGCTCTTCAGGTCGACAGCGAGCACGATGACCGCCACCGCGATCGACATACCACCGAAGACGAACACGGTGATCTTGGCGCCGCCGCCGATCTTGTCGGAGACCCAACCACCGAACGGGCGGCTGAACGAACCGACCAGGGCGCCGAGGAAGGCCAGGTTGCCCAGGGTGGTGATCCAGCCGATCTTGGCCAAATCGGGGAAGGTGGCCTTGATCAGGGTCGGGAAGGCGAACGAGAAGCCGATGAACGAGCCGAATGTGCCGATGTAGAGGAACGACATGATCCAGGTGTGCCGGTTGGTCAGCGCCAGCTTGTAGGACTTGCCGTCGGACTTCGCCTCGGCCAGGGAGTCCATGAAGTACAGCGCGCCGAGGGTCGCGACCACGATGAACGGCAGCCAGAACAGCACGGCGAGGGTGATACCGAAGCGGTAGCCGCCCGCGTCCTTGGCCATGATGTGCGTGCCGAAGGTGATCAGCAGCGGCACGATGAGCTGGGTCTGCGCGACGCCGAGGTTGCCGCCCGCGGCGTTGAGGCCGAGCGCGGCGCCCTTCTTGCCCTCGGGGAAGAAGAACGAGATGTTCGACATCGACGAGGAGAAGTTGCCGCCACCGACACCGGCGAGGGAGGCCAGCACCAGGAACACCCACATGGGCGTGCTCGGCTGGTTGACGAAGTAGAGGATGCCGAGCGCGGGCAGGAACAGCATCGCGGCGCTGAACGCGGTGAACGCGCGCCCACCGAACCGCGGCACGGCGAAGGTGTACGGAATGCGCAGGGCCGCGCCGACCAAGGTGGGGATCGAGGTGAGCAGCAGCGCGTTGCTCACGGCCACCGCGTTGCCCTTGCCGAGACCCTCCAGGAAGCCGAAGCCGGCCGGGCCCATCGCGGTGACGATGGAGCCCCAGATGACCCACAAGCTGAAGCCGAGATTTTCGGCGAATACGGAGAAGTACAGATTCTTCTTGGCGGTCTTCGCACCGCCGGATTCCCAGAACCCCGAGTTGTCGGGGTCCCAATGGGAAATCCAGCGGCCCTTCTTCTGGTATTCGAACGACGGGGCTTCCGTCTCATGGCCGGTGGCGGCTATCGCGGTCATCGGCTTCCTCTCGATCGGGCTCGATAGGAGCAGCTCGCCCGGTGTTCGGCGGTGCTCCTTGCGGTGTCGAGATAAAGGTAGGAGCCGGTTGTTGCGTGATAATGGCCTCAGGTGACATTCCAGGCAACTCGGGCTCACCGCGTGAATTCGCTGGTGGTGACAGCCCGGTTACCTGGATTCAGTAAGCGGCGCTACGCGCTGTTCAGCGGTCCGGATATTCGGCGATGAGTGACCCGAGGAAGCAGTTGGCGGCCTGCACGGCTCGCTCGGAGTCACCGTCGATGACGGCCTGCACGAGCTCGGCGTGCTCGGTGTCGTAGGCGTCGTCGGATTTCGCGGTGCGCGCGTGGATCACCTGCTCGATGATCGGCAGCAGCGAATCGTAGAACTCCAGGTACACCGCGTTGTGGCTGGCGACGACGATCGCGCGGTGCAGTTCGACATCGGCGGCGATGGTCACCGGGTCGGCCTCGGCCCAATTCCGGTTGCTGCGTTCGGCGAGCAAGCGCTGCAGGTTCGCGATATCGGCGTCGTCGCGGCGGCGCGCGGCCAGTCCCGCCGCGGTGGTGTCGAGGGCTTGGCGCAGCTCGAGGATGTCGCGTTCGTGCGCGTCGGCGAAATACTTGCCAAGGGTGCCGCCGACCTCGGAGGTGGCGATCACATAGGTGCCCGAGCCCTGGCGGCGTTCGAGCATGCCCGCGTGCACGAGCGCCTGGACGGCTTCGCGGACGGTATTACGGCCGGTCCCGGTGAGCTCGGTGAGCTCCGGTTCGGTGGGGATCCGCTGACCTACCGGCCAACGGCCGGAACGGATCTCGGCCCGAAGCTGTTCGGTTACCTGGGCGATGAGGCTGGTCCGCCGGACGGGTTGCACGTAGGTAAGGGTACTGGGCTGTTCCGCCTCCCCGGGACTTCAGGCCGGACTTGTGCGCGGGGTTGACCTGGGCAGGCGGCCGGCGGGATGTCGGCGGTGCGTCAGCCCGTTCCCGGTGAGTTACCCATGTCCTCGCGTTCGGGAGATCGCTCACAGTCGCTTGTAGAAGTCATCGGGTCATCCTATGATTCTCGAGTGCCGCCGCTCCGTGATTTCCAGCCAGCTTCTGGCGCCGGGTCGACCCCTGTGGACGACCGGCGTGGTCGCGTCGACCCGTCTCCCGAGATCACCGAGCGGTCGCTGATCGAAGGTCGGCTGCTCGTTCTGGCGGCCATCATCATGTCGGCGCTCACCTTGCGCGCCGCTGTCACGGCATTCAGTCCGCTTGCCGAGCGGATCGGTGCCGAGGTCGGGTACGGGGCGGGGATCATCGGGGTGTTCGGCATGTTGCCGACCGCGATGTTCGGGCTCGCCGGGCTCATCGCGCCGCTGGTCGTGCGCCGATTCGGGCTCGAACGGACCGTGCTGGTGGCGATGCTGCTGGCCGGTGCGGGGTCGCTGGTGCGGGTGTTCTCCACCGGGACCGTCGAATTGCTGGGGTTCTCCGGGGTCGCGCTGCTCGGCATGGGCATCGGCAATGTGGTGATTCCGCCGCTGGTGAAGCGGTATTTCGGTGATCACCTGGCGGTGATCAGCTCGCTCTACATCGTGATGGTGCAGCTCAGTACTGTCATTCCGGCGTTCATCGCGGTGCCGGTGGCCGAGGCGCACGGCTGGCGGATCTCGATGGGTGTGTGGGCGCTGATCGGCTTCGCGGCCGCGATCCCGTGGTTGGTGGTGCTGCGCGATCGGCGTGGTCGCGACACGGTCGACACCACCGCGCTGCCCGCCGACGCAGCCGAGACCGGCAAAGTCTGGCGTTCGCCGCTGGCTTGGGGGATGGCGGGCATGTTCGGCATGACCTCGCTGACCACCTACGCGATGTTCGCCTGGCTGCCCAAGATCCTGTCCGACGCGGGCGCGAGCGCCGGTTTCGGCGGCAGCATGGTGGGCTTGTTCGCGCTGATGGGGCTGATCCCGGCACTGGGCGCGCCCACCGTGGTCTCGCGGATGCGCAACCCGTTCCCCGTTGTTGTCGGCTGCATGGTGCTGTTCGCGACCGCTTTCGTCGGCCTGCTGGTGGCACCGATGCACGCCCCCTTGCTGTGGGTCGTGCTGCTGGGTCTCGGCCCATCCACCTTCCCGATGGCGCTGACGCTGATCAACCTGCGCACCCGCACACCCCATGGCTCCGCGGCGCTGTCGGGCTTCACCCAGGGCGTCGGCTACGCGATCGCCTGCCTGGGCCCGCTGCTGTTCGGCATGCTGCACACCTGGACCGGCGGCTGGCTCGTCCCCTTCGCCATGCTGTTCCTCGCCCTCGGTGTCCTCCTCGCGGGCGCCTGGCAGGCCTGCAAACCGCGCATGCTCGAAGACACCTGGTAAATGCCGACTGATCGTCGGTAACTCGCTGACGCACAATTTCTCACTGCCGCCTGCCTGCCGAAGTGCGATCTGTGTGACCCAGTCGTAGAATCGGCGGAGGGGCGGCGCAGATCACACCCTCACGGGCGTTTCTGCCGCTTTCTTGCTGCTTCCTTACGTGCGGAAATCGTTGCGTCACATGCACGAAACAAAAGGGCTGATCTCACCCCCCTGATCGGGTGATGGTGAGAAACCGTTGATTCGCGCGACATTTCCCGCAGCATTTCGGCAATACCCATTTCCTACCGTTGGGCCATCGCACTTTTGGGAGGCCCAATCTTGAGCACGCTGAAGCGGAACCACGACATCGACAACTGGGATGCCGAGGACGTCGCGGCCTGGGAAGCCGGTGGCAAGGATGTCGCCAAGCGCAACCTGATCTGGTCGGTGATCGCCGAGCACGTCGGATTCTCGGTGTGGTCGATCTGGTCGGTGATGGTGCTGTTCATGCCCACCGATAAGTACGGCATCGACGCGGCGGGCAAGTTCTTCCTGGTCGCCATGCCCACGCTGGTCGGCGCGTTCCTGCGCATTCCCTACACCGTCGCCACCGCCCGCTTCGGCGGCCGCAACTGGACGATCTTCTCCGCGTTCATGCTGCTCATCCCGCTGGCGCTGACCGCGTACTTCGTCAACCAGCCCGGCACGTCCTACACCACGTTCCTGATCGTGGCCGCGTTCGCCGGCTTCGGTGGCGGCAACTTCGCGTCGTCGATGACCAACATCAACGCGTTCTACCCGCAGCGCCTCAAGGGCTGGGCGCTCGGCATGAACGCCGGTGGCGGCAACATCGGTGTCCCGGTGATCCAGCTGCTGGGCCTGCTGGTGCTGGTCACCCTCGGCGGCGACTACGCCACGGTGATCTGTGCCATCTACCTCGTCCTGGTCGGTGTCACCGCAGTGGGCGCCGCGTTCTTCATGGACAACCTGACCAACCAGAAGGCCGACCTGTCCTACATGGTCAAGGCCCTTCGGGTGCCGCAGTCCTGGGCGATCGCCTTCCTCTACATCGGCACCTTCGGTTCGTTCATCGGCTACAGCTTCGCCTTCGCCCAGATCCTGCAGATCAGCTTCAAGGCCGGTGGCGACACCGCCGCCCAGGCCGCCGTGCACGCCGCGTCGATCGCCTTCATCGGCCCGCTGCTCGGTTCGCTGGCCCGCCCCTACGGCGGCAAGATGGCCGACCGGATCGGTGGCAGCAAGGTCACCATCGTCACCTTCGGCGCCATGATGGCCGCCGCGCTGCTCGTGATCACCGCCTCGACGCTGGCCGACCGCAACAACGGCATCGCCACCGGCGCCACCATGACCCTGCTGGTCGCGGGCTTCATCGCCCTGTTCGTTCTGTCCGGTTTCGGCAACGGCGCCGTCACCAAGATCATCCCGTCGGTGTTCGAGGCCAAGTCCAAGAGCCTGCCCGTCTCGCGGGTCGAGCAGGCGGCCTGGTCGCAGAACACCTCCGGCGCCCTGATCGGCTTCGTCGGCGCCATCGGTGCCCTCGGCGGGGTCGGCATCAACATGGTGCTGCGCAGCTCCTACGCCAGCACCGCTTCGGCCACCACCGCGTTCTGGGTGTTCCTCGCCTTCTACGTGGTCTGCGCCGCCGTTACCTGGACGGTCTTCCTGCGCCGTCCGCGCCTTACCTCCGACACCGCTGTCGTGGTCGAGGCCGAGTCCCTGGTCCTCGAGGCCGAAACCAACGCTTCGTCGGCCAATTCGTCGGCTCGCTGACAACCGACCATTACAAGGAGGTCACTCTCATGAACAGCACTCGCAAAACAGTGGTCGTGGTCGGCCACGGCATGGTCGGACACCGCTTCGTCGAAGCCCTTCGCTCGCGCGACGAGGCAGGCCAGTGGCAGGTCATCATCCTGTCGGAGGAGAGCCTGCCCGCCTACGACCGCGTCGGCCTGTCCTACTACGTCGGCAACTGGAACGCCGATGACCTGGCCCTGCCCGGCAACATGTACAACGGCGACGCACTGGTCGACCTGCGACTCGGCCAGCGCGGCGAGTCCATCGACCTCGAGGCCAAGACCGTCACCAGCACCAGCGGCGACGTCATCGCCTACGACGCCCTGGTCATGGCGACCGGCTCCTACCCGTTCGTGCCGCCGGTCCCCGGCCACGATCTGCCCGAGTGCTTCGTCTACCGCACCATCGACGACCTCGACGGCATCCGCGCCGCCGCCGAAGCGGCCGGTCCCGGCGCGCACGGTGTGGTCGTCGGCGGCGGTCTGCTCGGTCTGGAAGCGGCCAACGCGCTGCGTCTGCTCGGGATGACCCCGCACGTCATCGAGTACAACGGCCGCCTGATGCCCGCCCAGGTCGACGCCGGCGGTGGCGCGATCCTGGAGAAGCTCGTCTCCGATATCGGCCTCAATGTGCACACCGGAGTCGGCACCGCCAAGATCGTCTCGATCGAGGAGGAAGGCGCCGACAACGTCACCGTGCACCTGTCCGACGACGCCGAGATCAAGGCGTCGCTGGTGGTGTTCTCCGCCGGTGTCCGTCCGCAGGATGCCCTCGCCAAGGCCTCGGGCCTCGAGATCGGCGCCCGCGGTGGCATCCAGACCGACCTCACCCTGCAGACCTCCGACCCGAGCGTCTACGCGATCGGTGAATGCGCCGCGATCGAGGGTGTTTGCTACGGCCTGGTGGCCCCCGGTTACACCACCGCCGAGATCGTCGCCGACCGCCTGCTCGGCGGCGCGGGCGAGTTCCCCGGTGCCGATATGTCCACCAAGCTGAAGCTGATGGGCGTCGACGTGGCGTCCTTCGGTGACGCGCACGGCACCACCGAAGGCGCCCTGGAGGTCGTGCTGCACGACGCGGCCAAGGGCACCTACGCCAAGCTGGTCGTCTCCGACGACGCCCAGACCCTGCTCGGCGGCATCCTGGTCGGCGACGCCAGCCAGTACGCGGCGCTGCGCCCCCTGGTCGGCCGCCCGCTGCCCGCCGACGCCGCCGCGCTGATCTCCCCGGCCGGCGCCGAACTCGGTGCCGACGCGCTGCCCGACGACGCCCAGATCTGCTCGTGCAACAACGTCAGCAAGGGCGCCATCTGCGGCGCGATCGCCGAGGGCGCCTGCGATATCCCGGCCGTCAAGAGCTGCACCAACGCGGGTACCTCCTGTGGTGGCTGTGTGCCGATGATCAAGAAGCTCCTGGAACAGTCCGGCGTCGCGGTGTCGAAGTCGCTGTGTGAGCACTTCTCGCAGTCGCGCGCCGAGCTGTACGACGTGGTCGCCGTCACCGGCATCCGCACCTTCTCCGAGCTGATCGCCAAGCACGGCAAGGGCGCGGGCTGCGATATCTGCAAGCCGACCGTCGCCTCGATCCTCGCCTCGACCTCGAGCGAGCACATCCTCGACGGCGAGATGGCGGCGCTGCAGGACACCAACGACCACTTCCTGGCCAACCTGCAGAAGAACGGCACCTACTCGGTCGTCCCGCGGATGCCCGGTGGTGAAGTGACCGCCGACCAGCTGATCGTGATCGGCGAGGTCGCCAAGGAGTTCGACCTCTACGTCAAGGTCACCGGTGGACAGCGCATCGACCTGTTCGGCGCCACCGTGGATCAGCTGCCGCTGATCTGGAAGCGCCTGGTCGACGTCGGCATGGAGTCCGGCCACGCCTACGGCAAGTCGCTGCGCACGGTGAAGAGCTGCGTCGGTTCCACCTGGTGCCGCTACGGCCAGCAGGACTCGGTCGGCATGGCCGTGCTGCTGGAGAAGCGCTACCGCGGTCTTCGTTCGCCGCACAAGATCAAGCTGGCCGTCTCGGGCTGCGCGCGTGAGTGCGCCGAGGCCCGCGGCAAGGACGTCGGCGTGATCGCCACCGAGAACGGCTGGAACCTCTACGTCGGCGGCAACGGCGGCCTGACCCCCAAGCACGCGGTGCTGCTGGCCGGTGAGCTCGACGACGAGACCCTGATCAGCTACATCGACCGCTACCTGATGTTCTACATCCGCACCGCCGACCGCCTGCAGCGCACCGCGCCGTGGCAGGAGGCCCTCGAGGGTGGCTTCGACTACCTCAAGGCCGTCGTCTGCGACGACAGCCTCGGCATCGCCGGTGACCTCGAGGCCGCCATGGCCAAGCACGTCGAGGGCTACAAGGACGAGTGGGCGGCCGTGCTCGAGGACGAGAACAAGCTCTCGCGCTTCGTCTCCTTCGTCAACGCCCCTGACGAAGCCGACGCGACGATTTCGTTCGACGACAGCGGAGAACGCAAGGTCCCCGTGCTCCTCGGTCTTCCCGGCATGCCCGTCGGTGTTGGTTCGGACACAGCACCGGCCGGGAAATAAGTACTTAACGCTGCGGAAACAGGGCGCCTGTACCAATAGGTAAGGCGTTCGGAGGAGGAACCGATGACCGTGATCGACACACCCACCATCACCACTGAGACCGCGACCTGGACCCAGGCTTGCCGGCTCGATTTCCTGATCCCGGGGCGCGGCGTTGCTGTCCTGCTGAAGGGCGGCCGTCAGGCGGCTCTGTTCCTACTCACAGACGGCACGCTCGCCGCCGTGGGCAATATTGATCCGTTCGGCCGGGCCGCGGTGATGTCGCGCGGCATCATCGGTGACCGTGGCGGTGTTCCCGTCGTCGCGTCGCCGCTGCTCAAGCAGGCTTTCTCGTTGATCGACGGCCGCTGTCTCGACGACGAGTCCCAGTCCCTGCCGGTGTACGCCGTCCAGCTCGACGGCGGCGTCGTCGCGGTCTCGAACGAGCCGGTGCAGACCACATGACCTCACCCACCGACACTGGCCCCTGCCTTGCCGGCTTCACCATCGGCGTCACCGCGGCGCGGCGCGCCGAGGAATTCAGCACCCTGCTCACCCGCAAGGGCGCGACCGTCACGTCCGCCCCTGCTATCCGCATCATCCCGCTGGCCGATGACACCGAGCTCGAACGTGTCACCGAGCTGCTGATCGCCGATCCGCCGCAGATCACCGTCGCCACCACCGGCATCGGTTTCCGCGGCTGGATGGAAGCGGCCGAAGGCTGGGGTCTGGCCGAGGTCCTGCGCGACACCCTCGCCTCGACCCGGATGCTGGCCCGCGGCCCCAAGGCCAAGGGCGCGATCCGCGCGGCCGAACTGCGTGAGGAATGGTCGCCCGCCTCGGAGTCCTCGGCCGAGGTGCTCGATCATCTGCTCGCCGAGGGCGTCGAAGGCGTTCGCATCGCGGTGCAGCTGCACGGCGCGACCACCGAATGGGAGCCGGTTCCCGACTTCTGCGAGGTGCTGCGCTGCGCGGGCGCCGACGTGGTTCCGGTGCCGGTGTACCGGTGGGAACCGCCGGCCGATCGTGGGCCGATGGACTCGATGATCGATTCGATCATCTCCGGCAGCCTGGACTGTGTCACCTTCACCAGCGCGCCCGCGGTGGCGTCGCTGTTGATGCGCGCCAAGGAAACCGGGCTCTTGGAATCGGTGCTGCACGCGTTCCGTGGCCGGGTGCTCGCCGCCTGTGTCGGGCCGATCACCGCGGCTCCGCTGGAAGAACTCGGCGTGCCGACGACGATGCCGGGCCGGGCCCGGTTGGGTGCGCTGGCTCGCCATGTGGCCGAAGAACTTCCGCGCCGCGCCAGCCGGATCTACGCGGCCGGTCATCTGATCAGCGTGCGTGGTGGCTGTGTCGTCGTCGACGGTGAGGTGCGTCAGCTGGCGCCCGCTCCGATGGCGTTGATGCGGTCGCTGGCTCGTCAGCCCGGTCGGGTTGTCTCGCGTGAAGACCTGCTGGCCGCGCTGCCGGGTGGCGGCGACGACACCCATGCGGTGGAGACCGCGATCGCGCGCCTGCGGGCTGGTCTCGGGACTCCCAAGGCGATTCAGACCGTCGTGAAGCGTGGGTACCGGCTGGCGTTGGACGCGGCTGACTGCTCCGACACTCCGCCCGTGCGGGCGGCTGTCCAGCCACCACACGCCGCGGGGATCGGGACGCCCGCTCGCTCGCCCCGGCCCACGCAAGCGATCGGGGCGTGGTGAGCGCCGCGCAGCCGGGTGATCCGGCTCTGGTGCTGGTCGCGCACGGGACTCGCAGTGCGCGCGGGGTGGAAATGATCGCCGCGCTCGCCGATGCGGTGGCCGCCGAACTCGGCGTCGCGGTGTCCTCGGCGCCGAATACCGCGCTGCGGACCGCTTTTGTCGACGTGCTCGGACCTTCACCGTCGGAGGTTCTTCGCGATCTCGACGGGCCCGCCGTGGTGGTTCCGGCGTTTCTCGCTTCGGGTTATCACGTGTATCAAGACGTTCCGCGTGAGGTCGCCGAGAGTGGGCATTCCGCGGTCGCGGTGACGGCGGCGATGGGGCCGGATCCGGCGTTGACCGCGATCATGGCGGTGCGGTTGCGGGCTGTCGGGTGGAAGCCGGGTGACGCGGTGGTTTTTGCGGCGGCCGGGTCTTCGGATTCGCGTGCGCGACAGGATGTTCGGCGGGCTGCGGGGATGCTTGCCGAGCAGCTCGGTGCGCCGGTGAAGATTGCGTATGTGGCGACCGGGACGCCTCGGGTGCCTGAAGTTGTTGCCTCGCTTCGTGAGTCGGGGGCGCGGGTGTTCATCGCGTCTTATCTGTTGGCGCACGGTCTTTTTCATCAGCGGTTGCATGATGCGGGGGCTGATGGGGTGGCTGAGCCGATCGGTGTGCATCCTGGGGTTGTTCGGTTGATTGTTGATCGGTATCGGAGTGCGGCTCGGGAGCTGGTCGGGGCGCGCTGATGTCCGGGGATTGGTAGTCCCAGGCAGGTTTGGGCTGTGTTTGTTGGCGCGCTGGCGCGCGCGTGTCCGCGGCCCCAAGGGGCCGCCGGTTAGCGCTCGAGACTAGAGCCTTCGGCTCAGCGCTTTCGAGCGCTAACC
>NZ_JBHZBG010000032.1:0-79211 GCF_042754695.1 Nocardia sp. NPDC059195
ACAGTGTGGCACCGGGGTACGACAACAAACCAGCCACCGGGAAGCACCTGGTCCCGAAAGCCATGCAAGACCATCGCGTTCAGGGCACGCTCGGCATGCGGTCGCGGTCCGCGCGGAAGTGTCGCGACTGCGCCGCGTACTCGGTGCTGTCGTGGAGAGCCGACCCTATCGATTAGCCGAATCCGTTTGTCTGACAGTCAAACTCGGCGAGACCGACCGCCTGGCCGACTGCCATTTCGTTCGCCACGCCACCGCCCCCGGCCTTCGCGCCCTGTCCGAGCCGAGCCTCTAGGGTCGGTAGTGCAGACCGACCCGAGGAGCAGGCATTCATGAATACGTCGAACGAGCGCACACCCAGCGGGTGGGAGGAGCTCACCGCCGCGGACCCGGCACATTCGAGCTGGTACGTGGAGCGGTTCAGGACCCTGGCCGCGCAGGGCGAGGACATCGTGGGCGAGGCGCGGCTGATCGACGCGATGCTCGGGCGCGGTAGCCGAGTGCTCGACGCGGGCTGCGGGCCGGGGCGGACCGGTGGCTACCTGCATGGTGCCGGGCACACAGTGGTGGGCGTCGATGTCGACCCGGTGCTCATCGACGCGGCGCGTGCGGACTATCCCGGCCCGACCTGGCAGGTCGGCGACCTCGCCGAACTGAATCTGCCTGCCGCCGACTTCGACGCCATCGTGTGCGCGGGCAATGTGATGACCTTTCTTGCCCCGTCCACCCGGTCGGCCGTCCTGGCGGGGTTCGCCGGGCATCTCGCGCCGACCGGCCGGGTGATCATCGGGTTCGGCGCGGACCGTGGCTACGAGTTCGCCGAGTTCCTGACCGATGCCGAATCCGCCGGTCTCACAGTCGATCTACTGCTGTCAACCTGGGATCTGCGGCCCTTCACCGCCGACTCCGACTTCCTGGTCGCGGTGTTCTCCCTGGCACCCGACTCGAACGCGCGCACCGATCCCGACGCATGATGGGCATCGACGAGATCAGGAGGCGCAGGCGCCGGATAGGTGGACGAGGTGATGGCCGAACTGGTCGCCCTCGATGACCCGAAGATGCGCGCGGTGAACGAGAAACACGGCGACGCACCCACCTGGATCACCGAGACGGCGCGGCGACAACACGGATGACTCGACCCGCCGTGCACGCGCTCGTTCGTTGCCCGTCGGGCCTCGATGGCCGTTAGCGTGTCTCGGATGGGTGTGGATGAGATCTGTGATCGGTTCGTCGAGGACTACGCGGCCGCTGATCCGGTCATGGCGACCATGTTCGGCATCGCGGGGCATGACGATCGCCTGACCGACTATTCGCCCGCCGGGCATGAGGTTCGGGCGGAGATCGCCCGAAACGCGTTGCGCGCCATACTTTCCGCGCAACCAGTCGATGACGGTGAGCGGGTGGCGAAAGCCGTCTTCACCGAACGCATCGGGCTCGACGTGGAGATCCATGACGCCGGGCTCCCGCTCGCCGCGCTCAATGTGATCGAAAGTCCGGTGCAGAACATTCGGATGGTATTCGACGTGATGGCCGCTGAGACCGCCGCGGATTGGACAGTGATCGCCGAGCGTCTCGCTGGGGTGCCTGCGGCGCTGGCCGGTGTGCGCGCGTCGCTGGTGGTCGCGGCGGAACGCGGGCAGGTCAGTGCGCTGCGGCAGGTCGTCAAAGTCGCCGAGCAGGCCGACACGTGGGCAGGTTCCGGCGGGAAGCAAGGATTCTTCACCATCTTCGTCGCCGCCGCCGCGGATGTCGACGGTGCCCCGCTGGCGGAACTGCGCCGGGGCGCGGACGCGGCCCAACGGGCCTTTGCCGACTTCGCTGAGTTTCTGCGCGCCGAGCTCGTGCCCCTCGCTCCCGCCAAGGATGCCGTCGGCGAGCAGACCTACCGGCTGTGGTCGCGCTATTTCACCGGCGCCGACCTCGACCTGCGCGAAGCCTATGTCTGGGGGTGGGCGGAGTTCGCCCGGCTCGAGACCGAGATGCTGGCTGTCGCTGCCCGCATCGCGCCGGGGGCAACACTCACCGAGACGGCGACAGTGCTCGACGCCGACCCGAAATACCGGGTGCGCGGGCAGTCCGAGCTCCGAGCGTGGCTGCAGAAGATGTCCGACGAAGCCCTGGAGGCGTTGCGCGACAAGCACTTCGAGATTCCCGACGAGATCGTGCAGCTGGAATGCACGATAGCGCCGCCCGGCGGTGTGGTCGGGGCGTATTACGTCGGGCCAAGTGCCGATTTCAGCCGTCCCGCTCGCATGTGCTGGTCGGTGGAGCCCGGAAAAGAAGACTTCGCGACCTGGCGTGAGGTGAGCACGGTCTACCACGAGGGCGTGCCGGGCCATCATCTGCAAATCGCGACCGCGGTGTGCGCGGCGGATTCGCTGAATCGGTACCAGCGGATGATGTCGTTCGTCTCCGGGCACGGCGAGGGCTGGGCGCTCTACGCCGAACGCCTCATGCAGGAGCTCGGCTATCTCAGCGACGACGGCAATCTGTTCGGTATGCTGTCGCAGCAGCTGTTTCGCGCCGCGCGGGTGATCGTGGATATCGGGATGCACCTCGAATGGGAGATCCCCGCGGGCACCGGCTTCCACGAGGGCGAGCGCTGGACCCCCGACCTCGGCCTGGAGTTCCTGCTGACCCGGACAGTCACTGATGCCATCACGGCCCGCGACGAGATCGACCGGTACCTGGGGTGGCCGGGACAGGCGCCTGCGTACAAGCTCGGTGAACGTCTGTGGCTCGCAGCCCGCGCAGAGGCAAGCGAGCGAGCGGGCGCAGCGTTCGATTCGAAGCAATTCCACACCCGCGCTTTGCGATTGGGCGGAATGGGCCTGGATACGATGCGGGCGCAACTCGCCGCCATGGCGTGAGGGCCGTCAGAACAGGCTGGTTTGCGCGGGTTCCGGACTCGCCGTGATCGAGGGGTCGAGTTCGATGCGGCGACCGACCAGGCGGGTGTCGTTGACCAATACGAGTTCGCTCGCGCCCGCGGTGTCCCGGCACGCGATCGTGTGACCGTGCGCTGTCACCGCGTCGATGAGGTATTCGCCTGGCTCCCCGGCGATTTCGGTGGCGACCGGGAACCGGCCGTGTTCGAGGATCGTTGCGTAGAAGTCCCGGCCGCCCGACCAGCCGATATCGGTGCGCGCGATGTCGGTGGGCAGTGCGCTCGCGGCATGCTCGGCCGCATCGGCGACGGCTGATTCCAGGGCTGCCCACGGGCGCAGCGGTTTGGTCAGGATGCGAGTCTTGGTGACACCGGCGACCGCCTGCCCGATGCCCGCTCGCTCGGTCACTGTCCGTTCGAGATCTCGAACATGGAGTCCGTCAGGGGAATCGGTGATGAATCGGGCGACCAGCGCGCCCTGTTCGAAGAGCCGGCGATTGCGCCGCGACGCCGAGGCTGTACCGACCTTGGTCATCCCGTCGCCGAAATACGCGATGTAGAGGTGGTGTGGCTGCGACATGTAGTCGCGGACCTGTTCTGGCAATGCCGTGAGCGGACCGCGATGACTGTGCACCACCGACCAGCCCTCGGTGATTCGGCACTGCTCGCACTGACGACCGGTGTCGACTCGTGCGCGGCGAGGGCACGGCTGCCGCCCGCGACGTCCGCCGCCGAACCCGTTGTACCCCAGGCAGAATCGCCCGGAATCGGTAATCCGGAACGCCAGCCGCGTCCCGACACCGGGCATCAGCTCGGTGGTCCCGTCGTCGCCGAGCAGCTCGTAGAACCATCGACCCTGCTCGTCCCAGCGAGTGCCGCAGTACAGGGCCGTGGAGGTCATCGGTCGAACCTACACTGGCCGGTCGGTGCCGATCACAAGTCGGCAGCCGAAAGATATCTGAACGCCCAGTAACCCCCGCACGATTTCGCGCACCGCGAATCGGTCACCTACGTTGAGCGCACAGCAGGGGCGCGAAACCGGTAAGGGGAAAAAATATGGACGATCTCGAGCTCCTACTCGACCCGGGATTCAGTGTGATATCGAATGCGCACATGGATTGCCTGACAGATCAGCTGATGGTCGCTGTCGAATCCTGCTCGCGCAACGGCATTCCCTTTCCCCGAATATGGGAGGAGGTCGAGGAGGCACTCGACCTGGTCCCGGCGGATGTCCCCGCCGAGTGGCGCAGCGAATTAAGGCTCTACCTCACCGATCACGTGATCTCCGCATTCATGAATGTCGCGGCGGACGCGACATCGCCACCCGGCTGGTGACCCAAGGCCGCTACAGCGGTCGAACCGTGCACGTGTCTTCGGCGGGCGAAGCGGGCACAGCTCGAACGGGCACAGCTTCTTGCCGCACCGATGAGTTTCGGGAGGCGAGAGCGTCGTTGTGGTAGAGGACAGTGGATCGATCAGGGATCCGCGGGCCCGGCACCGAGAGGAACGAGTTATGAGGATCGCTACGTCGAAGGATGGTACGGAGCTCGCGTATGACGTTTCCGGGAACGGGCAGGCACTGGTGTACATCACCGGCGCGACGTGTTTCCGGAGGTTTCGGCCGATCGTCGCCGACGTGCGGGTGTTCGCCACGAAATTCACTGTCTACAACTATGACCGGCGCGGGCGCGGGGACAGCGGGGACGTGCTGCCGTACGCGATCGAGCGGGAAATCGACGATATCGAGACGGTGGTCGATGCGGCGGGCGGGCGCGCGATTCTCTACGGACATTCGTCGGGTGCGGCGCTCGCACTCGAAGCGGCGGTAAGGATGCCGGACAAGCTCGACAGGGTCGTGATCTACGACGCTCCCTATGTGCACGACGAGGCCGAGCGGGCGTCCTACGCCGAGCTGGCCGGGACGGTACGCGCGCTTCTCGACGAGGGGAAGAACGCCCGAGCGCTGAAGGCATTCCTGCAGGGGATCGGGATGCCGCGTGCGTTCGTCGCGCTGCTACCGCTGTTTCCCGGCTGGAAAACCATGAAGGCACTCGCCCCCACAGTGATGTACGACATCGGGATCACCGAGATACTTCCCCCGGTGGAGCGTTTCGAGAACATCCAGGTGCCGGTGAATGTCGTTGTCGGGGCGAAGAACCCACCCGGAATGCATCAGGTGGCGCGGGAGCTGGCCGCGGCGATTCCCCACGCGACGCATCGGGTGCTCGCCGGGCAGGACCACATGGTCAGCGCCGAGGCGTTGCTGCCGATACTGACGAATTCCGCCGCGAACGATTGAACCGGCGCCGGTCGTCTCCTGCTCACCTCGCCGTCCACGGCGCCGGCGGGAACATTCGGACGGACTGCTGGACCGGTAGCGTGCGCGCGGCGGCCAGGGCCTCGGTGCGGCTGGGGTAGACGGGTAGCCACTCGGTGAGGCCGGCGGCGAGGATGATCCGGTCGGTGACCGACGGCACGGGATTGACCACACTCATGCGCAGCTCGCACTGTTGGGCGCGGGTCGCCATGTCGAGAATCGCCCGGCAGGACATGAAGGTCACGTCCCTGATGTCGATCACCAGATGGCCCGACTGCCCCTCCGCCGCGATGGCCTCGTCGAGAATCGCGCGCCACTCGAGCAGGTTGCAGGCGTCGATCTCGCCGTGCACGTGCAGAACAGTCGCCGTGTGATGGAGGGTGACCTCCGCGCACAGTGCCGGGTCGAATTCGTCGATCCGGATCGTCCTGTCACCATCACTGGAATGGGTGTTCACGAGTGCTCGATCCCTCGACACCGGCAGGTAGACAGACTGCCCGCCGATCCAGGTAGCTAGAGATGGGCTGGTGAATCCATTTCAGCACGCCGAGTCGGTGGTGTCAGCGATTGTGATGGATCTGATGCGTGTCGAAAAGACCGCGGGTCATCGGTCCCGTCGAGGACCGATGACCCGGATGGCGTGTGACCGGTCAGTCGCGGAACGCGTCCTTGACCTTCTCGCCCGCGTCCTTGAGGTTCGACTTCGCCTGCTCGCCGCGACCCTCGTTCTCGAGATCACGGTCGTCAGTGGCGCGGCCGGCCGCTTCCTTGGCCTTGCCCGCCAGCTCTTCGGCCTTGTTCTTCGCCTTGTCAGCGATACCCATGGCATTCCTTTCAGGCTGTTTCTCGGCCAGCTGGTGGCCGTGGGCCGTCCTGGGGGCCCATCGACGGCCTACCCGGGTCCGCCATAGGCAAACAGGCGCGGCGACCGGCACGGATCAGGAGTTGCCTTCGATACGGGCCGACGCGCGATGCTCACAGGTGCGGCACCGCGGCCCGATCTCGTCGGGTAACGGCCGGAAATGAGCTCGAGGCGTGACCCGATGGTTACGGGGTAACCTCCGACCACATGGTCGGTGACGAGGGAGGTGGCGTGCGAGCTCGAGATCGCGACACCGCTCCCCGCTCGAGAACCGTCGGGTTCCAGGTGCCCGCCGACCTGGACCAGCTGAGCATGGTGCACGCACTCGCCGAGACCGTCCTGCTCGTCGGTGGCTTCGCGCTCGACGAGGTCACCGATCTCCTGCTGGCACTCGACGAAGTCGCCACCGCGTTGATGCTGGTCGCGACCCCGGACTCCCAGCTCGACTGCTCGTTCACCGGCGGCGACGGCGTGCTCGGCGCCCGGGTGAGCGCACTGGCCCGCGAGCCCGCCGCGCTCGATGAGCAATCCTTCGGCTGGCATGTCGTCGCGACCCTCACCGACGCACTGCGCACCGATTACGCCGGCTTCGACCCGGCCCGCGACGGCTATCCGACCACTGTCGAATTCGGCTGGATCAGGCGATTGCACGGACCGACCGAGTCGTGATCATCTCGCGCTAGCCTCATAGGTAGGGCATGGCCCCGGGTCCCGGTGGGTACCCCATGAACACATCTGCAACCGCCTGGAAGTGAGGCAAGTAGCGATGACATGGGAATCAACGACAGCCGCAGTTCGTCCGACCGCCCGGCGATCCCATTCGCGCGGCGACAGCTACGACAACATCGAACCGTGGTTCGAGAAGCTGCGGGCACTGCCCATCGACGACGAGCACCACGACGCGATGCGCAGGCAGGTCATCGAACTGTGTCTGCCGCTCGCCGACCACATCGCACGCAAGTTCAACGGCCGCGGCGAACAGTTCGACGACCTCGAGCAGACCGCCCGGGTAGGGCTGGTGCTCGCCGTGGATCGCTATGACGTCACTCGCGGCTCCTCCTTCCTGTCCTTCGCGATTCCGACGATCATGGGCGAGGTGCGCAGGCACTTCCGTGATCGCACGTGGGCGGTGCGGGTGCCGCGACGGCTCAAGGAGATCCAGCTCAGGATCGGTCCCGCCACCGAGGAACTGTCGCAGCGGCTCGGGCGGTTCCCCACCGCGCACGAACTCTCCGACGAACTCGGCGTCGACCTGATCGAGGTCACCCGCACGCTGGTCGCGGGCAACGGTTACCAGACCAACTCCATCGACGGCGTCACCCACGACGGTCGCGACAATTCCACGCAGCCGATCACCGATATCCTCGGCTCCGAGGAGCCCTGCTACCAGCTCACCGAGGACGCGATGGCGGTCCGTCCGCTGATCGCCGAGCTGCCCGCCGAAGAGCGGCAGGTGCTGATCATGCGCTTCTACGAGTCCAAGACGCAGGGCCAGATCGCCGAGGAATTGGGTGTCTCCCAGATGCAGGTCTCGCGGATCCTGTCGCGGACCCTGTCGTCGTTGCGTGAGCAAGCACTCGCCGAGCCGATGCCCGCGCAGTGACAGCGGCGCCGCCACGTGCCAGAATCGTCCCAGGTCGATACCTCCAGCCGAACCGGTTCTCGTGCGCCGCACCCTGTGCCAGGGTCCGTCGGTAGCGCGAACCGGAACGCCCTGTCGCACAGGAGGTTCTATGTCTGTCGTCATGGATCGCCGGCATTCGAGTCGGCTGCGCTGGTACCGCGGGTGCTCCGCGGCCGCCGCGGCCGGGTTGGCGCTGCGCGATCCGGGGCGACCGGGCTGCTGGGTCTTACACGGCGGTATCGAGCTCGACGCGGCGCGGATGCCCCGATTCTGTGCGCTGCTCGACCGCGCCGTGCATTCCGGTGCGCGCGTGGTGGTCCTCGATCTGCGCGATACCGAGTTCCTGAGCCTGCGGGTCGCCACGATGCTCGGCGTCGCCAAAGCTGACGCGTGGTCCCGCGGGGTCGATATCAGCCTGCTCACCGACGGTCGTGAGGTGGAGCGGGCACTGGATCTGGTCGGCGTGCGGCCACTGTTCCGGTACTACCTGTCCATCGACGAGGCGTCGGGATCCGAATCCGGCCACTGAGAAGCTGTTTCGGGTCGGTAGTTCCTGGGTATGCGCTCGGTGAAGCCACTCCAGCGCATGCTCGGGAGGAGGACATCGTGGATTCGAGCGACCGGCTCATCGCCGATTCGATTCATGCGACATCGATCCGTATCCAGATCGACGCCGACCTCGGCCAGGTTGTCATGCTCCGGGCTGTCGCCGAAACCGTTGCCCTGATCGCGGGTTTCACCGTCGACGCGGTCGCCGACATGCGAGTCGCGCTCGACGAGGCAGCCACCTGCCTGATCCTCGGTGCGGTGCCCGATTCCCAGATCACCTGCGAGGTGACCGCCGACGGCTTCCGGATCCGGATCGAGGTCGACGCCGTCTGCGGAGACACCGACCCGATCGACACGACAGGGTTCGGCTGGCATGTGATGCACTCGATCACCGACCACCTCACCGCCGACCACGAGGCCTACGACCGGGACCGGGGCGGTTACCCCGTCGCCATCTCCTTCACGCAGGTGCGCCGGGTGCACTGATCGCCTCACGCAGCGAACCGCGATCCTCGTTCCAGCACTTCAGGATGTGCTCGGCGAAGCGGTCTTCGAGCAGGTTCGTCGCCTGGATGCCGAAGACGATCGAGGCGGCTTCGCCCGGTTCGGCGGCCAGTAGCCCAGCGATGACATCGCGACGCATCACCTGTTCGTGCACGGCGTCGGCCTCGACGTGCTCGGCGTAGAAGTGCGCGCACGCGGGATGCGGGAGCAGCGTGCGGGCCAGCTCCGCCAAGCGCCGGGAAGCCGGCGACGAAGTGATCTCGACGGTGGCGAAATGCCCGACCAGTGCGCCGCGCAGGCCGCGATGCAGGCCGAACAGCGACATCATGTCCACCAGCGCGAGCATCGGCGCCGGCACCGCGTCGAGGTAGTGCAGGTAGCCCGGCTCCAGTCCCGCCCCCGAGAGCAGGTCGGCGAAGAGTTGCGCGTGGACGCGTTCGCCGCGGCCGCCGCCGAACTCGTCGAATTCCACCGCCACCAGCGACGCTTTCGCCTGTCCGCGCAGGCGCGGGATCACCCAGGCATACGGGTCGGCCTCGATGTGGTGGTAGATCGAGCGGTGGACGAAGTACTCACGCAACTGGTCGGCGGTCCCCCGCTCGGCGAGGAACCCGGCGACGCCGTCGGTGTCCGTGGTCGGTTCGAGCAGACGATCGAGTTCCCCGTCGACGTCGTCGCCGCCGGGGACATCGGCGCGCAGTGCCGTGAGCAGGGTGTTCTCCAGGTCGCGGCGCAAACGCAGGAGGTCGGGGTCCCATTCCCAGTTCTCGTCGACACCGGCGAATCCCTGATAGTGCAGTTCGTAGCAGGTGTGCAGGGCGAGCAGTAGATCTTCGCCGTAGGGGTCGAGCGCGCAAGCATCGGGAACCACCGAACCTGGTGTCCGCGTGAGTAATTCGACAACCGCGGCGGACAACTCGCCACGCGGGCGCGGCAGTGATCGCCGGGGCATCAGTCGGCGCTCCTCGGCTGACGTCGGCGCCGGTGGCTGGTATCGCACAGCGGGTACGTGCTCGATCGACGACACAGACACAGCGCCACCACGAAACGGTCGCAGTGCAGCACCGTGCCGTCGGCGGTGACCAGGTCGACGGGACCGTCGATGAGTGCGGGCCCGTCGTCGGTGAGTACGACGCGCCGCGGCTCAGGCGGGGTCGGCGACGACAGACGACGATGTTCGGTCGACACGGATCACCACCAGTTCCTCTTCGCGCTGGCCATGCCTGATGAAGCCCTTCGCGGCCAACCACCCGGCGCGTGACCGCATGACCGGCCCGAACGGCACCGTTCCCGTTGCCACGACATCGGCGTTCGCACCCAGCTCGCGGAGCTGGGCCAAGCTGCGCTGGGGATCACTGATCGCCGAATGCACGATCAATCCGACGCCGCGTTCGGTGAGCAGGTCCGGCAGCATCGCGCACAACCGGTTGAGCACACTCCTGCCGTCGGGACCCGCGTCCCACGCCAGTGCAGCACCGCGACCGCCTGCCCGCTCGGTGGGAACATAGGGCGGGTTCGCGACCACCACATCGAAGCGCGGCAGCCCCAGCGCGGACGCGAAATCGCCGTGCAGCAACTCCACCGCCACGCCACGCAGCGTGCAGTTCATCCAGGTCGATATCAGTGCCGACCGCGACAGGTCGACCGCGGTCAGACTGCTCGCACCCGCCGCCGCGGCAGCTACCGTCAACGCGCCGGTACCGGCGCACACGTCGAGCACCCGGCCGCCACGCAGCGAGGGCACCTCGTTCAGCGCGCGGGCCAGCAGCCAGGTGTCGGCCTGCGGTCGGTAGACGCGCGGCGCCCGGATGACCACCACCTCAGTGTCCTCGTGGTTCACCCAGGGCGAGGCCCTCCTGCGCCTTCACCCACCGATGCTCCGCGACCACGAGCCCGATCCCCATCACCAGACACACCGCGCACGCCACCCCTGCGAGCACCGCCCAGCCCGCGAAGCCGTACCCGGCCGCGGTGAGCGTGACGGCGAGCAGCACCAGCCCGAGGGCGGCGAGAATCAATCCGGGCCAGTTCCTCGTGTCCCTGATCGACTCCCCCGCATGTGTCCGAGTGGTCCGAGCGTTATCGGGGAACTGCTTCTCTGATTGATTCACCGCGCATGCTCCTTTCGCGGACGACACCGCCCTGTCGTGGACATGCCCGCAAACCGGCAAGGCAATCAGCCGACACCCGCGTGGACCGGTGAGTCAGTTCGTCTCGATGACCCCGGCCAGGTCGCGGCGCGGGGTGGATTCCAGCGCGACCCGCGGGCCGTCCGCTGTGGTCAGGGCCACTCCTAGGACTTCGGAGTCCTGGCGAGTTGGTGAATCCGTCGCACCCGTCCGTCGGCGGCGACGCTGCCGATCATGATCCATTCGATCGCCACCTGTCCGAGCTTGCGATGTTCGGCGGCGAGGTAGCAGCGGGCGGCGAATCGGTGGCCGTCGACGAGCAGGTCGTCGATCCGGACATCGACGGCGGTGACGTTCTTACGGGAGGGGGCCGCGTGCGCGATCAGCGCGGCGCGATCGAGCTCGCTGCCGTCGGTCTGCCAGATCACGTCCTCGGTCAGCGTGCGGTTCACGATCTCGGCGGGATCCTCATCGGACAGGGCCATATCGCGGGTGTAGTCGAGGACGAGTCGGCGGGCCGCGCGTTCAGTTATCTCTGACATACCTGACAATTTTAAGTGGGCTGTTATCGTTGTCAATCGTGTCAGAGATAAGGAAGCGCCGTCAGCGGGCAGAGGTCGGACGCAACCGGTCGGCACTGGTAGCGGCGGCGATCCGGGTGCTGGGCGAGCGCCCGGAGGCGAGCATGTCCGAGATCGCTGCCGCGGCGGGGGTCACCCGACAGACCGCGTACGCGCACTTCGGCACCCGCGAGATGCTGCTCACCTCGGTGCGCGACGAACAGAGTCGACGGGCGCTCGACGCGCTGGCAGCAGCAGACCTCGAAACCGGCACTGCCACTGCGGCTCTCGACCGATTCCTGTCCGCGGTCGCCACGATGCTGGCCGAGCAGACGAGATTCGACTATTCCGACAACGACCGCACCGCCGACGCCGCACGTCACGTACCGATCGAACAGCACCTCGACGCGCTCATCCGCCGTGGCCGCGACGCAGGCGAATTCACGACGGATCTGCGCACCGACTGGCTCGTCGCCGCGACGATCGCGCTCGGCCATGCCGCCGACCAGCACCTGCGCGGCGGCGGGCTCGACGTGGCGACCGTGACCGCCCAATTCCGGTCGTCGGTACTGCGCCTGTACGGCGCCGACTGACCGGGCTCGGTCGAATTCCGAGCCCGGTCCGTCGGCCGAGTACTACGCGGGCAGTCGACCCTCGATCGCGCCGATGATCCGCGGACGCAGATCCGCGACGCTGACGATGGCGTCGACCGAGCCGACCTCGACCGCGCGCTGGATGTTGTGCACGCGGTCGAACTCCGCGGCCACATCGCCCAGCTTCTCCGCGCGTACCGAAGAGCGCGTCTCGTCGAGTTCAGCACTGAGCGTCGCGCGGTCGGTGCCGACAGCGGTCGAGACCCGGGATTCCAGCTCCCGCACGCGCGGATCGGCCGCGGTCCTGGACTTCACCTCACCGGCGAACACCACCGCGGCGGCAGGCGCACCGCCGAGCACCGAGGCGAACGACCCTTCCAGTGCCAGCACCGTCATGTTCGGGTTCAGCGCCTTCGAGAACACCACGAACGCACCGCCGTGGTAGCGCGAGATCACGCAGAACACGATGGGGCCTTCGAAATTCACGATGGCGCGGCCGATTTCGGCGCCGTACTCGAGCTGCAGCTTGCGCATCGATTCGGGCGAGCCGTCGAAGCCGGACAGGTTGGCCAGCACCACCAGCGGGCGGTTGCCGCTGGCCGCGTTGATGGCCCGTGCGGCCTTCTTCGACGAACGCGGGAACAGGGTACCCGCGGTGTAGGTGTCGGGCCCGTCGGTGGACGGGAAGCCGCGCCGTGCCACATTGCGCGACTCGATACCCAACAGGCACACCGGGATTCCGCCGAGGTGCGCGTCGTGCACCACCGCGGTCTCGGCGTCGGCCATCCCGGCCCAGCGTTCCAGGACGGGGTGATCCTGATCGGCCAGCGCCCGCATCACCGTGCGAATATCGAAGGGCTTCTTGCGATCCGGGTTAGCGGAGGCGGAGAAGATCTCGCCGACAGTGGCGAAGGTGCTGTCCGCCAGCACATGCGGGAAGGCCGAGATATCGCGATCGACGGGATCACCGGTCGCGGCACGCCGCGGTGCCTGCTCGCCGGGGGCGACATAGGTGTGGTCGTAGTGCGACATCAGGACATCGCGGGCGGCGGACAGGTTCGGCGCCCAGTACTGGGCCTGGCCGTTCGGGCCCATCACGCGGTCGTAGCCGCCGATGCCGAAGTTGTCCTCGGCCGAGACGCCGCCGGAGAAGTCGAGCGACTGCTTGCCGGTGAGCACCATGGCCGAATCGGGGGTCATGACCAGCACACCCTTGGTGTGCATGAGCATGGTGGCCTCGGCGTTCCAGTACGGCTGCGCGCCGACGTTGATGCCGGCGACCACGATATTGATCTCGCGACCGTCCTGGGTGAATTCGACGATCCGCTTGAGCGCGGCCGCGACCCAGTCCATGTTCTCGGTACCCGAGGCCATCGAGATCCGCGCGCCCGAGGACAGCGCGTACCACTCGAGCGGCACCTGCAGGCTCTCGGCCAGATCCAGCGCGGCGATCACGCGACGGCATTCCGGTTCCGAGAGCGCGCCGAGGGATTTGGTGGGGTCACCGAGCAGCAGCACGCGGGTGACGCCCTGCGGATGCTGCGCGGTCGGCGTGGTCACCACACCGGCGACGATCGCCGCGGTGTTGTGTCCCTTCGGCCGATCGACCGGCACCAGCGCATGGTTCGCGTCGAGATCGTATTCGGCGAAATCGCCCAGCAGCGAAGTCAATTCGTACGGGTACACGGTGTTGCGAGCCGCGGCACGCAGCACCTTCTGCCGGTACTCGTCCAGCGGCTCGACGGGCTCGTCGGTCCGCTCGCCGACCGTCACCTCGGATTCGCCGTTGGGACGGAACGAGATTCGCACACCGACCTTGGTCAGCGCACCGGTCTCGGGATCGCGCTGGCGGGCGATGAGCAGGATCTCCTCTAGCCCGGCGCCCGCGGCCGTCGGCAGCACGTGGCCACCGATGGTCTCGAGCTCCGCGCGGGTGACATCCATATGCGGCCAGATGTACATCACGATGCGGTTGGTGTTGAGCCGCTTGGCCGACGGGAACCGCGACTGGGCCCGGCGGATCGAGTCGACGCAGGTGGCGATGGCGCTCTCGGCGGTGGGCAGGGCCACCAATCGTCCGTCGTGATCGCGCAACGCCGCGAGGTCACGGACCTGGGCGAAGGCGATGAGGCGCTCGTCGGAGGGGTTCTCCTTGGCCACCCCGCGGAACAGGTAGACCTCCTCGTCCGAGGACGGCAACCGGGTGAGGTCGAACTTGCGCAACCGCTCCAGCTGCATCCGCTGCGCGATGTAGGGGTGCAGCCCGCGGATCAGCCGTTCCTCTGCCATGCCGGTCACCGACGGACGGAAGGTGAAGTGGTGGTGCATGACCGAGCCGCCGCTGCCCGCGACGGTGGCGGTGATCCGGTGCACCTGGTTGGGCACCGGGTGCGCGCCGAGCACCTCCTGCAGGGCCGCTGCCATCGCGTCGAAGTCCTCGGGCTGCGATTCCCAGCTGAGGTAGATGTCGGCGTCGATCGAGACAGCGCCGCTGGCCAATTCGGCGAGCCCGTCCAGTGCCCCGTCGAGCTTGTCGAAACTCACGGCGGTCGAGACCAGCATCGAACCGTAGCGTTCGGCGACGACGAACGTGGTGTCGCCGACCTGTTCGGTACGGACCCCGGTGAGACCCTTGTTGCCGTAGTAGCGCCGCGTCAGTACCTCGAGCATCGAGGTGTGGTCGGGCTTGTCGCGCTCGAGGCGCTGGCCGAGCAACCGCACGAGCGGTTCGGTGCTGCGCACCATCTCGGCGATCCTGGTGCCGCGATCCTCGGCGGCCGGGTTCGCGTCCAGGTAGCTCAGGTGCTTGCGGACGTTGGTGTACACGCGAGCGCGGTTGCGGCGCAGCAGCGGCTGGCCGTACCAGCTGTAGACCAGTCCGCGGGCGAGGTCGGCGATCGCCGGGAAACGCACCTGCGTTGCCGCCACCAGGCGCTCGAGCGCCAGGCCGACGGGTTCGCGCAGCACCTGGTCGGGCATCGGTTCGGTCAGCCATTCACGCAGTAGCGTCGTGATCACGGCGACGGTGTCGGCGGGACGTTGCTGGGCGAGGAAGATCCGGAAGACCGCCGCTTCCAGCTCGGGCGAGCGATCCAGCTCGGTGACGCCGTAGTGTCCCAGCGCCGCGCCGAGCTTGGCCTGGTAGGTCTGCGGCAACCCGGCCCGCTCGACGTCGAGGCTCTGCAGATAGGTGTGGAAGTACTCGCGGGCACTGTGTACGTGACCGTTGCCGTGGTCGTCGTCGGCCGAACGGTTGTGGCTCAGTTCGGCGACGTCGGCGAAGACCTGCACCAGCTCGAGCTCCTCGCCGAGCGGACGGCGGTTGTCGCTGACGGCTTCGCGGCGGGCCGTGAGGTAGTCGTCGAGGACGCGGCGGTCGTCGTGCGGGTCCACATCGAAGCCGAGCAGCAGACTGCGCAGGTCCTGCAGGCCGCGCGCCACCCGCTCGTGGGCGCGCAACGGCGTTGCCTCACCGGGCAAGTCGAGTTCGACGGTGCCGGTGGTGGTCACGGTCTCGGCGGCTTCGTCGTCGTCGGCGAGCGGTTCGAGCCGCAGCAGCGGCGCGCCCGCCTCGACCTGGGTGCCGACCGAGACCGTGCATTCCTTCAGCCTGGCCCGGAACGGTGCGCGCAGCACCGTTTCCATCTTCATGCTCTCCAGCACGAGCAGCGGCGCACCGGCCTCGACCTCGGCGCCGACCTCGAGCGGTGTGCCGACGACCAGCGCCGGAGCGGGTGAGCGGACGACACCGCCTTCGTCGCGGCTGATCCGGTGGGTCACGCCGTCGACGTCCACCACGTGCGTGGGCCCATGGGTGCCGGTGATCAGGCGGTAGCGGGTGCCGTTGACGACGATCTGGCCGGTGTGGTGATCGAAACGTTCGAGGTCGACGTCGGCGGTGCGCAGGTCACCACCGGCCTCGATGCCGACACGGAACCGGTTGGCACCGATCCGGGCGACGCGCACGCGATAACCCGCGCCACGCAGTTTCAGGTCGAGTGGCCGTCCGCTCTCGTGCTGCACCTGCGGACGGCCACCGGACGCGGTCGACAGCAGTCGATGCCGCTCGACCCGCTCGTCTTCCTCGTAGGCGTCGATCGCGGCCACGGCCAGCGCGACGGTGGAGTGACGGTGGGTCACCAGGCGGCCTTCGCCACGCACCCGGTCGATCCAGCCGGTGTCGGCGCTGGCGTCGATGACCTCGGGCTGATCGAGCAGGTCGAGCACGAAGCTCTTGTTCGTCGCGCCGCCTTCGATGACAACCCTCGTCTGGGCCATCGCCCGGCGCAGTCGACCAAGGGCTTCGTCGCGGTCGCGGCCGTAGGCGATGATCTTGGCGATCATCGAGTCGAAGTCGGCGGGGATCGTGTCACCCTGGCTCACGCCGGTGTCGACGCGAATGCCGGGGCCCGCGGGCAGATCGAGCCGCACGATACGACCGGGGGCGGGCGCGAAGTCACGGTCGGGGTCTTCGGCGTTGAGGCGGGCTTCGATGGCGTGGCCACGCTCGGCCGGCGGCTCGCCCTCGAGCCGGATGCCCGATGCCACCCGCAACTGGGCGTGCACGAGGTCGAACCCGGTGGTGAGCTCGGTGATCGGGTGCTCGACCTGCAGGCGGGTGTTCACCTCGAGGAACGCGAACAGCTGGTCGCCGGGGTGGTAGAGGAACTCGACGGTCGCCGCGCCGCAGTACCCGACCGCGATCGCGAGGCGCTCGGCCGAGGCCTTGAGTTCGGCGGTCTGCTCGGCGCTCAGCACGGGAGAGGAGGATTCCTCGATCACCTTCTGATTGCGTCGCTGCACCGAGCAGTCGCGCACGCCCAGCGCCCACGCGGTGCCCTGACCGTCGGCGATTACCTGGACCTCGACGTGCCGGGCGCCCGTGACCAGGCGCTCCAGGAATACGACGCCGCTGCCGAAGGCACGGGCGGCTTCCTGCTTGGTGCGCTCGTAGGCGTCGACGAGTTCGGCCTCGTTGGTGATCACGCGGATGCCGCGACCGCCACCACCGGCGGTGGCCTTCAGCATCAGCGGGTACCCGATCCCGGTGGCCGCTTCGATGGCGTCTTCGACGGTGTCGACCGCGCCCCGGCTCCACGGCGCGACCGGCACCCCGACTTCCTCGGCGATCAGCTTGGCGCCGATCTTGTCACCGAGCTTGCGCATCGCGTCGGCGCTCGGCCCGACGAACGTGACACCGATGTGGTCGCACAGCTCCGCGAACGCGGGATCCTCGGCGACGAAGCCCCAGCCCACCCACGCCGCGTCGGCCTTGGTGGCGACGAGTGCGTTCTCGAGGGCCTTGAGGTCCAGGTACGGCCGTGCCGACGCCGGACCGAGGTCATAGGCGATATCGGCTTCCCGGACGAACGTGGCATTCCGGTCGACGTCGGTGTGCAGGGCGACGGTTTCGATCGGTAGCCCGGTCGCCGCCGCCAGATCACGGACGGCGTGGATGAGGCGCATAGCGGCCTCGCCCCGATTCACGATGGCGATACGGCTGAACACTCGCCGACTCCTTCCATTTACCCAGGACATCGTCCTGCGGGTGAGATTTGCAACTCCCGGTCCGTGCGCAGTCTGCACCCCCGTACCTCATATACAAGCACCGTGCGCGGGTTACCGGCACGTAGCCAAGGCACGAGCGGCCGCCGAGCACGATACAACCCGACGAAGGCGAGTGGTCGAAGTCGCCGAGATGACGGCTGGCTGGCGTCGCGATGCCCGTTGGTCGAACAAGCACATCCCCCAAGCGAGTGGACGGCCAAGGTCTGCGGTCCCGGACCATCCACTCACTTCGAAATCCTATCAATCATGTTGACCTACAACATATTCGAGGTGACATCCCGCTCGTCCCACTGATGCCATCACCGGTATCGCCGGCACGGGTCGTCTCCGTCGGCACCGGCGCGGCCCGGACCGTCGGCGGCGGGGGCGTTTCCGGACCCGAGATGTGAAACGCGGGTGAACCATCCACTGTCATCCGTGCCATCTGCGCGCGCCCGCGATCGTGAGTTCTGCCAGCGGGCACGCCGGATCGGCCCCCTCGGCGCGCGGGCTTCTACCGTCGGGTCCGTGTCAGAAGACTCCCCAGGTAACGCCACCCCCTCCTACGACTACGACGTCCTGATCGTCGGGTCGGGGTTCGGCGGCAGTGTCACGGCCCTGCGCCTGTGGAGAAGGGCTACACCGTCGGTGTCCTGGAAGCTGGTCGCCGGTTCGCGGATGCCGATTTCGCCGCGACCAACTGGGACCTGCGCCGATACCTGTGGGCCCCACGGTTCGGCTGCTACGGGATCCAGCGCATTCACCGCCTGCGCGACTGCTTCATCCTGGCCGGCGCCGGAGTCGGCGGCGGTTCCCTCAACTACGCCAACACCCTCTACAAGCCTGGAGCAGCGTTCTTCGGCGATCGGCAGTGGGCCGGTATCACCGACTGGGACGCCGAGCTCAGCCCCCATTACGACCAGGCGCGCCGCATGCTCGGCGTTGTGCGCAATCCGCACATGACACCGGCCGACACCATCATCGAGTCGGTGGCCGAGGAGATGGGAGTCGGTGACACCTTCGTGCCGACCCCGGTGGGCGTGTATTTCGGCGAACCAGGCCGGACCGCCGCCGACCCGTACTTCGGCGGCGTCGGACCCGACCGCACCGGCTGCATCGAGTGCGGGGAGTGCATGACCGGCTGCCGTCACGGCGCCAAGAACACCCTCGTCAAGAACTATCTCGGGTTGGCGGAGCAGGCCGGGGCCATGGTCTCGCCGATGACCACCGTGACCGCGATCCGGCCGCAGTCCGACGGCAGCTGGCTGGTCGACACCGAACGCACCGGACGCTGGGTCCGCAAACACCGCGCCACGGTGTCGGCGCGGCATGTCGTCCTGGCCGCGGGCACCTGGGGAACCCAGCACCTGCTGTTCCGAATGCGTGACACCGCGATACTGCCCGGGATTTCGCCGCGGCTGGGTGTGCTGACGCGCACCAATTCCGAGGCGATCCTCGGCGCCGGACGCACCGAGGTCGACCCGGCCGTCGACATCACCAAGGGCGTGGCGATCACGTCCTCGTTCCATCCCACGCCGGATACCCATGTCGAGCCCGTGCGCTACGGCAAGGGGTCCAATGCCATGGGGTTGCTCAACACCTACCTCGTCGACGGCGACCACCGGCTGCCGCGCTGGTCGCGAGTCCTGCTGATCGCCGGGCGCCACCCGGTACAGACCGTGCGACTGTTGCGCACCAACCGGTGGAGCGAGCGCACCCTGGTCCTGCTCGTGATGCAGAGCCTCGACAATTCGATCACCACCTACACCCGGCGCGGGGTGTTCGGTCGCCGGTTCACCAGCAAGCAGGGTTTCGGCGAACCCAATCCGTCCTGGATTCCGCCCGGTCACGAGGCGACCCGCCACGTCGCCGCGAAACTCGGTGCCACACCGGGCAGTACCTGGCCTGACGTGTTCAACGTCCCGATGACCGCACACTTCATCGGCGGCTGTGTCATCGGCACCGATGCGGGCACCGGCGTGATCGATCCCTACCACCGGGTCCACGGCTACCCCGGCCTCAGCGTCGTCGACGGCTCGGCGATCTCGGCCAACCTCGGTGTCAATCCGTCACTGACGATCGCGGCCCAGGCCGAACGCGCCGCCGCGCTGTGGCCCAACAAGGGCGAGCCGGATCCGCGCCCGGCGATGGGCGATCCCTACGAGCGAATCGCCACGGTGGCACCGAACGACCCCGTCGTCCCCGCCACCGCGACCGCCGCCCTGCGTCTGCCGATCTGGCCGGTCACCGCGCCCGCACGCGAGGGCCACCAGGGCGCGTTGTAGAGAATGCGATGAGATAGCTGACCCAGACTTTGTGACCTCTCCCGCCTCCCCCGCATCTCGCGCTGGCACACCGTGATTCGGCTACCGTCGCGCACAGCACTCGTGTTGGTTGGAAGGTGGCAGTAAGCGTGGTAACTACCCAGGCGAAGCTCGATGGGCTGGCCGAGATTCTGGCGATCGCCGCGGAACCAGCAGGTGAGGCCGCCCTCGCCAAGCGGGCGAAGAAGGGCATTCCGAGCGTTCGCGAGCGGATGAACATGCTGCTCGATCCCGCAACATTCATCGAGATCGGGGCATTGGTGCGTCAGCCCGACCAGCCCGATGCCCTCTACGGCGACGGGTTGGTCACCGGGCGCGGATTGATCGGTGGCCGCACAGTGGTGGTGATCGCGCATGATCAGACCGTGTACGGCGGGTCGGTCGGTGTCGCCGCGGCGCGAAAGTTCATGCGGGCGTTGAAACTCGCGTTCGACAATGCGTGCCCGGTGGTGACGATCAACGACTCCGGCGGCGCGCGCGTGCAGGACGCGGTCGGTTCGATCGCCTCGTTCGGCGATATGACCCGGGTGCTGGAGAAGCTGTCCGGGTACGTGCCGCAGGTGTCGATCATTCTCGGCAAGTGCGCCGCCGGTTCGGTGTACGGGCCGATCAATACCGATGTACTCATCGGCACCAAGGATTCGTACATGTTCGTCACCGGACCCGACGTGATCAAGGCCGTCAACGGTGAGGACGTCAGCGCCGAGGCGCTCGGTGGCGCCGAAGTGCAGGCCAAACGCGGCACCCTGCATCATGTCGCCGAGACCGAGCAGGACGCCTTCGACTGGGCCCGCAACTACCTCAGCTACATGCCGTCGAGCTGTCTGGAACAGCCGCCGGTCGTCAATCCCGGCCTGGAACCCGACATCACCGCCTACGACCTGGAACTCGACACGATCATCCCGGATTCCGATCGCGCGGGCTACGACATGCACGACATCCTGATCCGGCTGTTCGACGACGGTGAATTCCATGAGATCCGAGCCGCTTTCGCCCCGAACCTGATCACCGGATTCGCCAGGGTCGACGGCTATCCGGTCGGTGTGATCGCCAACCAGCCGCTGGTGCTCGGCGGTTCCATCGACGCCGCGTGCTCCGACAAGTCGACCTATTTCATCCGGCTCTGCGACGCCTTCAACATCCCGCTGATCTTCGTCGCCGACACCCCCGGTGTGCTGCCCGGCCTCGACCAGGAGGACGCGGGCGTGATCATCCGTGGTGGCCGGGTTCCGCGCGCCATCATCGAGGCGACGGTGCCGATCATCAACCTCGTGGTGCGCAAGTCCTACGGCGGCGCCTACGGCATGATGGGATGCCGTCAGGTCGGTGCCGACGTCAGCTTCGCCTGGCCGACCGCCCGGATCGCGGTGATCGGCGCCGAAAGCGCGGTCGACCTCGCCGGCAAACGCCAATTGGCCGCCATCCCCGAGGAACACCGCGCCGCGGCGCGGGACTTCATGATCAACCAGTACAACGAAACCATCGCCACCCCGTGGATCGCCGCCGAACGCGGCTACATCGACGCGGTCATCGAACCCTCACGCACCCGCCTCGAGATCCGGCACGCGCTGCGCCTGCTGCGCGACAAGCCACCGGTCACGCCGGAATTCAACCCGCGCAAGCACTCGGTGTACCCGATGTGATCACCCTGCGCGAGAGCTGGTTTCGCTAGGACCTCGATAGAGCTCTGTTGATCCGGATCCACGATGGGCCCGGATCAACAGAGCGGCACGCAGATGGCACAGACCGGAAACATCGTTGAGGTCGAACCCGGTCATCTGGCCGATCCGTTTCAATCGGTAGTCGACGGTATTCGTGTGGATGAACATGGTGCGCGCGGTCCGCGAACGCTGCATATTCGTGGACATATACACCTCGAGCGTTCGCAACAGCTCCGGGTGCGCTTCGAGAGAATCGACGATGGAGCTCAGATAATCGCGCGCCGGGCCCGGCCGGGTGAGCTGATATTCGAATGCCAATTCATGCGGGCGATAGACCTTGCTCGGACCACCGAACCGATGCGCGATTTCGACGAGTTCGTGGACTTGCTCGGCGGCACGCGGAATTTCGGTCGGCGTCGCCGATGTCGCCACCGCACGCACCGGCACCTGTGCCGCGGCGGACAAGCCGACGATCAACTCGTCCAGGTCGGCTTCGGTGAATTCCGGGGTCGGTAGCAGCAAGGTGCCGCCGTCCACGCTCAACAGCGACAGCACCTTCCCGTCGCACCGGTCGGCCAGTTCGGCCTGAACACGCCGCAATTTTCGTCGAGCGACGACTTTCGCGTCGAGGGACGGGTCGAATTCCTCTGCGTGCGGCGGAAGTTCGAGGGCTACCACGTGATAGCGGTCGGCGACTTCGATGCCGCACTCCCGTGCCATCGTCGAGGTGTTCTGGCCGCCGAGCAATGCCGAGGTCAGGGTGTGCACCGCCGTGTGGTGCTCACTGTCCACCGACCGCAGTTCACGAACGTAGGCCACCGAGACCGCCGAGGTGATCATGTTCTGCGCGTCCATCAGCCGCCGGGCCACCCCGACGACGGTGTCGTAATCGTGGTTGGTGACATTGGTGATGACGAGATCGAAGCCGAGTTTGAAGCCCTCGTGCACGGCGTCGTGAATGGTGTCGATCGGGATTCCCTCGCGCGCCCAGTCGGCGGCGGCGGCCTGCACCCGCTCCACGCGCCCCGGGATATCGCGGCCGTCGAGCATGCTTCTGGTCAGTTCCAGACAGACGCGAGTCACCGTGGTGACGTCTCCGTCGAGCGCTTCGCCGGGCAGCGTGCCACACGGGACGACGTTCTCGATGAAATGCACCACCATCTGGCGGGATATCGTCCGCACATCCTTCAAGGGGTTCGATACCGGCCGCCCCGAAACGGTCAGAAACGGTTCGATGGAAGTTGCGCCAGCCATGATGAATCCTTCCCACCCAGATCACTGGGCAAGCCCCCAAACTACCGTGAACAACAATCCCCCGTCCAACCTTCGCTTGTGACAAAGAGTAAGAGAAGGCCGGATCAATGATGCTTTCCGACAAGTACACCCGCGGCCTGCGGGTCCACCACGGTGCGGCGGTGGCGGTTGCCGAACCGGAGCCGCGCACATCTTCACTCCGTCGACCGGTCGCCACCGCCGCATGTATCCGTGTTAGCCGGTTACAGGCACAAGCTGACCTCGAGTACGGGGAGCGGAAGGGGGAGACACACTTCCACCGAACCCGAGACGGGCGCAGGAGCTGCTGCCGTGGCGGTACCGGCGCCGATCGCACCGGCGGACAATACGATGGCGGCGACGGCGAGCGGACGGGAAATTCTGGAGTTCATACGGTCATCCTCATTTGTACTGTGTGAAACATCCCAGCTTCGGGACATCTCGATCAGATCACGAACACCGCACTGATCGCTATCACCGCACACAGTTTTTGACGTTCTTATTCCGTATCCGCGGAATTGTCATGGATTCCCACAAGAATTTCCACCGCGAACTACTCGCGTTTCGTGGCGCCTTCAGGTATCGCGTGGCCTTCTACCGCGGGCAGGATTCGGGATCGATTGCGGGACTTGGCGCATGAGCCATCTGCGCGGGCCGCCGCCGGGCAGGTCGATCACCGCGGTCGTGTCGAATCCGAGGCGTTCGTAGTAGGAGAGGTTGTTCGGGTTCGTTGTTTCCAGGTGCACGGGAACGGCGTCGGCGGCCGCTCGATACATTCCCGCCGCGATCAGGTCCCGGCCATGCCCGCGTCCGCGTGCCGCCGCGGAGACCCCGACCGCCAGCAGGTGCCAATGCTGTTCCTGCACGCCTGCCGCGTAGGTCGCGCGTGCGCCCGTCCGCGCGCGGGCGGCATGCGAACCGTAGGTGTGCCAGGCTTTCAGCTGTCGACCTACCGTCGCTCGGGGCAGGATGTGAAAGGTGGCCAGCCATACCGCCACGCCGACGATCGCGCCGCTGCTGTCGAGTGCGAGGTCCACTCCGTCGCTGCAATCGCGTGAATCGTCGAGCGACGCTCGAAACGACCGGGCGAGCCGGGTCCTGCGGCTGGATTCCTTGGGGTGCAGCCACAGCGTCGCCGGGTCCTCCGCCAAGGATGCCGCCAACAATTCGGCGGCGACGCCGAAGTCTTTCCTGTTGCCGGGGCGAATCCGCCGAGCATGTTCCTGTACCGCATCTCCCACGGTCGAAATGATAATGGCGGGTTGTCCGTACGGCTGCTCGAGCAGGACAGTCAGACCGGAACTGCCCGGCCGCGCAAGTAGGCGATGACGTTCTCGGCGCCTGACTCGTCCGGATCAGCGGCCGATAATCGGAACTGGGTCAGCGCATCATCGAGTCGTGGCCCCGGGCCGTGTTCGGCGAGCAGAACGATGATCGCCTCCATGGCGGCAGGTGGTGGATTCGGGTCCGCCAGCAGTTCGTTCAGGTAGGCGTCCGGTTCGAGCAGGCGCAGCGCCCGGCGCGCGTAGGCGTGGACGCGCACCGGCAGGTCGGCACGAACGGCATCGACATCGGCCTGTAGTGCGGGGCGTCCCCGATGGGCCGGATCGACCCGCAGCGACCACAGCTCGGTCAACTCCTTGCCCATCCCCCGCTCATCGATCAATGCGGGCCCGGTTGCTTGTTCGAGCGCGGCCGGTGGGAGACCTCGCCCGGTATCGCGCCAGTTGCAGAATTCCCACCAGGCCATCGGCGTCACGCGCAGTTCCAGGCCGAATCCGATCGCCTGCTGACCGTCTGTCCAGGTCCGCTGGGTGCGGGTGCGGCGGATCGATGCCGTACCGCCGGCGGTGACCTGCGTCCAGGAAGCTTCCGTTCCGTGAAAGCCATATGGCCGCAACAACTTTCCCGCCTCGCGTGTCAGGCGGCGTAGCGCAGAGTCCGGTCCGTCCATGTGAGCCAGACTAAAGGGGCGCACCGACAAGTTCGGTTCACCGATGAACAGCGCCCGCTGTGGCCGCATGTCGCGATGGGCGGGAACCACGCTCGACCGGCGGTTCGTGCGGACTAGGAATCGACGACCCGCGTGCCCGTCGTCGCGGCGAGCACCGCTGCGGTGACCTGATCGGGCGCCTCGACCATCACCAGGTGACCCGCGCCGTCGACGACGATCGCCCGCGACGGTTTCAACGTGCGGTTCAGCGCGGCACCGGCTTGCGCGCTCAACACGCGATTGCGGCTGCCCCAGACCGTGGTAATCGGGGGAAAGTCCGCGGGCGGCACGAAGTTGTCCAGCTCACCGAGGAGCGGAATCTCGCGGGAGATCGCGGCAGTGACCATCAGCCGACGGGGTTCGGTCCAGCTCTTGCGCAAATGCGCCACGATCTCCCCGGGCGCGTCCTCGGAACCGAGCTGTTCTGCCACGATCAGCCCGGCCACCGGGCCGGGAATGCGGACCCGCGCGAGCAGCGAGTCGATGTGTAGTCGCCGGCCGAGCCGGGCCGCCCATGCGGTTCGGGTCGGCCGCAAGGTGGCCGGCGTGAGCGGGCTACTGATCACCAGCGATCGCACCCGGCCGGGATGACGCTGGGTGTACAGCAGTGACAGCGCGCTGCCGAAACAGTGGCCGACCAGCGTCACATCGCGCAGATCCCGCTCCTCGAAGAACGCGGTGACCATGGCCAGATAGTTCTCGACCGTGTACCCGTCGTCGGGGGCGTCGGAGTCGCCATATCCGATGAGATCGATCGCGAAGACCCGATGGGTCTGCTGCAGTGCGTCGAATTGCGCTCGCCAGATGTGACGGTCACCGCCGAGGTTGTGCAGGAAAACGATCGGCGGCCCCGCACCCGCCTCGTCATAGGCGATCGAGGTTCCGCGAAAGTCGAAATGCCGCATCCCGGGGCTTCCTTCCAGTGGCAGCCACGTGACCACGTCGTCGTGGTCAATCCACGGTAACGCCGACACTCTCGCTCACACGGCGAAACTTCAATCCAGGCAGAACTCGTTGCCCTCGGGATCGGTCATCACGATCCATCCGGCACTCATCGGCGGCTCGGGCTCGAAGCGCTCGACCCGCTTGCCACCCAACGCGACCAGCCGCGCGCACTCCGCCTCCAACGCCGCCATCCGCCCGTCTCCCTGCAACCCGGGCGCCGCCCGGACATCGAGATGAACCCGATTCTTGGCGACCTTGCCCTCTGGCACCTGCTGGAAGAACACCCGCGGGCCATGCCCCTCCGGATCCTCGATCGCCGACTTCGTATTCCGCTCCTCCGCCGGCACACCGATCCGCGCGAGAAACTGATCCCACACAACAAGCGGGTCGACCCCGGCGGGCACCTCGACTCCTGGCGGGCCCGGATGCACATATCCCAGCGCATCACGCCAGAAGGTCGACAGCGCGGCCGGGTCGTGCGCGTCGAAGGTGATCTGAATATGGCGGCTCATCATTACTCCGTTCATGGCAACTGAACATGGCGTGGCAGACCTTTCCGTCACCGTAGGCCAGGGGTCCGACAATCTGCCGCTGTGGTTGCCGGGGCCGGTGATTCGCCCAGGCCGAATCTGGCGTGGACGGTCTTCATCCAGGCCGGGGCCCACCAGCAGTCGTCGCCGAGGAGTTTCATCGTCGCGGGGACGAGCAGCATGCGCAGGACGGTGGCGTCGATGATGAGGGCGGCGATCATGCCGTAGGCGACGTATTGCATCAGGACCAGGTCCGAGAAGGCGAAGGCGCCGGTGACCACGAGCAAGATCAGCGCCGCCGCGGTGATGATGCGGCCGGTGTGCGCGGTGCCGATCCGGACCGCCTCGGTGGTGGTCGCACCCCGGGCCCGCGCTTCGACCATGCGCGAGAGCAGGAAGACCTCGTAGTCGGTGGACAAGCCGTAGATGATCGCGATGATCATCACCAGCATGTTGGCCTGGATGGGTTGCGGGGTGAAGTTCAGCAGGCTCGCGCCGTGACCGTCGATGAAGATCCAGGTGAGGATGCCCAGCGTCGAGCCGAGGCCGAGAGCGCTCATGAGGGCGGCCTTGATCGGCAGGATCAGTGAACCGAAGGTCAGGAACATCAGCAGCGTGGTGACGAGCAGGACGAGGGCGATCATCCACGGCATGCGCTCGAGCAGCGCGTCGAGCGAGTCCTTCTGGATGGCGGGGACACCGCCGACGAGCATCCGCACGCCGTCGGGAAGTTCGATGCCGCGCAGGTAGTCGATGGTGGCATCGGCGGAATCGGAGTCCGCGAGTGTCGTTTTGGTGCGGTATACGTCCGACTGCACCGGCGACCGCGACGGCAGTTCGAACGTCGCCGCCAGTCCGGGTGCTCGGTTGGCCAGTTTCAGGGCAGCGCCGATCGCGACGCTGTCGCCGGAGACGAAGATCAGGTCGATCGGATCGGAGCGACGGCCGGGGAAGGTCGCGTCGATCTGCTCCTGCGCGACGCGAGTGCTGTTGTCCGGCGGCAGATACCGTTCACTGAAGCCGCCGAACGCGAGATTTCGAGCCGGCAGAATCAACAACACCAGGATCACGCCCAGCACGCCCGCGACCTTCACCGGATGCTTCATCACCCACTGGGTGCTGCGGCCCCAGAATCCGTTCTCCACTTCGTCCGCGGACTTCGTTCTCCTGAGCCGCCTGCTTCCCCACATATCCACGCGCGCACCGAGAATCGCGAGCATCGCGGGCAGCAACGTGATCGCAGTGAGCGCGGCCAGCGACACGGTCGCGATGGCGCCGTAGGCGATGGATTTCAGGAACCCCTGCGGGAACAGGAGCATGCCGCCCGCGCTGGCGATGATCATCGTCGCGGAGAACACCACGGTGCGTCCCGCCGTCGCCATCGTGCGCCGCACCGCCGCCGCGGTGTCGTGGCCCTCGGCGAGTTCTTCCCGGAAGCGACTCACGATGAACAGCCCGTAGTCGATGGCCAATCCGGCACCGATCATCGAAACAACCGGCGCGACAAAGGCATTCACCTCGGTGACGTAGGTGAAGGTACGCACGATCCCGCTCGCGCCCAGCATCGTCAGCCCGCCGACGATCAACGGCAGCGCAGCGGCGACCACACCGCCGAAGATGAAGAACAGCAGCAGCGCCACCACCGGGAATGCGAGAACCTCCATCCGTCGGATGTCGTCGGACAGGGTGTCGTTGAGTGTTCCCGCTACCGATTGCAGCCCGCCGACCTGCACATCGATACCGGGAATCGCGAAGGCGTCCTTCACCTTCCTGGTGTTGCGCAGCATCTCGGTGTCGTTGTCACCAACGATGGCAACGGCGGCGACAGCGCGGGTGCGGTCCGATGTGGCGAACAGCGAACCACTCGCCCGGCCCGTTTCCGTCGGCCAGTAGGCCCCGTTGACGCCGGCTATCGCGCCGGAATACGCACGCGGCAGGCTGTTGAGGTTGTCGACGATCTGGCGACTGAACTCGGGATCGTCGACAGTCTTGCCGGGCGGCGCCGTGTAGAGCACGACCACGTCGAGGTCATGGTTGCGACCGAACGCACTGTCCGCCAAGCGCCCCGCCAGCGCGGATTCCGAGCCGGGATCGTCCATGCCGCCGGAACTCAGCTCATCGTGCAGCCCGAGCCCATACCCGCCGAGCGCGAGCAGTGCGGCCACCACGACGCCGAGCACGGCGAACCGGAATCGATAGACCAGATCGCCCCAGCGCGTGAACACTAGCTCGCCGCCCGTTCGTCGACTCCGAGTGCAATGTTCAAGAGGCCGCATCCTTTCACGTGGTCCGCCTGATGTGCCTCCCACCTAAAGTACCGCCACTTCGCGAGACGGGCCCTGATCTAGGACCGCGCGCGCTGATCGACGCCGATCTCCTGCAATGCGGCGATCAGGAAGTTGTTGACCGCGTCGGTTCGTTCGAGATGGACCAGATGGCCCGCGCCCGGAAGTTCCACTACCGCGCGCAGATCCGTGACGTTCGCACGGAGCGTGGCAAGCGGGTCGCGGCCACTGAAGCCCTCCATGTCGGGGTCGTTCTCGCCGTAGAGGAAGTAGGTCGGGACCTCGATCTTCGCGTCGGCGAACGACTCGGCGAGTTCCCAGTTGCGGTCCAGGTTGCGGTATCAGTTCAGGCCACCGGTGAAGCCGGTCCGTTCGAATTCTGTCGCGATGGTGTCGAATTCATTCTCGCTGAGCCATGTCCACGGCAGTGCGGGCGCCTGCGGCAGCACATCCAGGTAACCGAGTCCTGGCGGATTCTTCCAAGTGTCGAGATAGTGGTAGTCGCCGGAGAGCGAGAAATAGACGCGGGACAGGAATTCCCTCGGTCGCGCGGCGAGTTCGACGTCGGCAACGCCGGGCTCCTGGAAGTAGGACAGGTGCAGGAAGTGGCGTTGGGCGGCCTTGGTCCAGAAGGCCGAGGGCGCGCGGGGCGGACGCGGCGAGTACGGATTGTTCAGCACCACGAGGGCTTCGACGCGTTCGGGAGCGCGCAGCGACAGCTCCCACACCAGTTGGGCACCGAAATCGAGGCCGACGAACACGGCTTTCTCGGCGCCGATGTCGTCGAGCAGGCTGAGGAGGTCACCGATCACCGCCTCGTTGGTGTAGGCGGCGACATCGGCGGGCGCCTCCGTTCGGCCGTAACCGCGGAGGTCGGGCGCGATGGCCCGGAATCCCGCCTCGGCGACGGCTTCGACCTGCCGGTGCCAGATGAACCCGGTGTGCGGAAAGCCGTGACAGAACACGACCGGGTAACCCTGCCCCTGCTCGGTGACATGCATCCTGATCCCGCCCGTGTCGAGGAATCTCTGCTCCACTACCGCCTCCAATTTCTAGAACGTGTTCTGATTTGACGGTAGTGTCCGGAGGTCATGAGCGGAACACCCAAGATTCTGACCGGGCGCGTCGCGGTCGTCACCGGGGCCAGTCGCGGCATCGGCAAAGGCATCGCCCTGGAACTGGGCGCGGCCGGAGCGACCGTGTACGTCACCGGACGCACCACCGAGCCCGGGAAGCTACCCGGCACCGTGCAAGACACCGCCGCGATGGTGACCGAACTCGGCGGGCACGGCGTCGCGGCAGTCTGCGACCACCGCGACGACGACGCGGTCGAGAAACTCTTCGCCCGGATCCGCGAGGAGCAGGGCCGCCTCGACGTGCTGGTCAACAACGTCTACAACTCCCCCGCCGCCGCCCGCTGGCTGGGCCGCAAGTTCTGGGATGTGCCACCCAAGGCTTGGGACGAGACCTTCGACATCGGCGTGCGATCACATTATGTGGCAAGCGTTTTCGCGGCCCCGCTGCTGATCGAGTCGGCAGGGCTCATCGTCAACGTCTCCTCCCCCGGCGCTCGGCGGTATATGCACAATGCCGTCTACGGCGTCGGCAAGACCGCACTGGATCGGCTCACCGCCGACCTCGCCCACGACCTGAGCGGCACCGGCGCGACCGCGGTCTCGATCTGGCCCGGGATCGTGGATACCGAACTGCTGCAACTGGTTCCCGCAGACGAACACGGCCACCGGCGGGTCACCCTGCCCGGCGAAGGCACCTTCGACCTCGATACCGCTGAGACGCCCCGCTTCCCCGGGCGCGCGGTGGTGGCCCTGGCCGCCGACCCCGGCCGGTCGACGCGCACCGGGAAGTCATGGAAAGTCGCCGACCTCGCCGAGGATTACGGGTTCACCGACGTCGATGGACGCATCCCCCGCGCGGACTGAATACACCCGCTATCGCGATGAGAGCCACAACGCCGCGCGAGTTGATCGCGACTGATGCCGGGCGAATAACCCGTGCCACGGTCAACTAAGATCAGCGACGGTAATTCTCGGCACCCGAACGAACAGGACTCCCATGGCGCGCAAAGTCGTTGTCACACTTGTCGATGATTTCGATGGCACGTCCGCTGCCGATGCGACTGTCACATTCGGAATCGATGGGGCGGCCTACGAAATCGACCTGTCCGATGCCAACGCGGCAGAACTGCGTGAGGTATTCGAGCAGTGGGTTCCGTACGCGCGTCGCACCGGCCGGGCGAAGGCGGGCGCCGCACGCCGTCTCGGCTCGGCACCGGCGGCCGAATCCACCCGCCGCAACGATCTGACCGAGATCCGGGCGTGGGCTTCGCAGAACGGGCACACAGTGTCCAGCCGCGGCAGGATCTCAGCGGATGTCATCTCGGCCTATGAACAGGCATCTGCGTAAAGCAGCAGTTCGGCAACAGCACGGCGCGCATTCCCTCCGCGCGCCGTGCTGTTTTCGTCTGGTCGGGCAGCAGAATATCGGCTTGATCGGGGGAATTCCCGCGACAACGCCGAGTTCTTCATGGCACGCAGACTGTCGAGCACCATTTTGCCCTCGCCCTAGGTGTTGAAGGTATTGAACTTGCCGTCGAAGCCGACGACGTTGATCGCGAACCCTTGCGCGAGCCAGTAGACCGCCAGCGCAGCCTCTTTCATCGTGCCCGTCTGCACGAATAGGGCGGGTTACACGACGAATCGGTCGACGTCCTTGCTCCACAACAGCAGTTGGTCGGCGACTACCCGCCGTTGACAAGGGGTCGGTCGAGCCAATAGTCTCTTCTTACGCGCAGATACATCTTCTACGCAGAATCAATCGAGAGGCTCGCGCGATGACCACCATCGACACCACCCGCCCCACCAAGTCCCGACGGCGCACCATCGTGCGGGCGCTCGGTGCCACCACGCTCGTGCTCGGCCTTGCCGGAGCGTCCGGCTACCTATGGCTGGGTTACACCTCCGACGTGCACAACACCGGCGTCGCCGAGTGCACGAGCATCGTCCCCGCCGGCGGCACCGAGGCCGATCTGCGTGCGGTGTGCGCCACGCTGAGCGCGATGACCGCCGCCTGGGACCGCAACGACGCCGATGCCTACGGTGCCACCTTTACCGAAAATGCCACCTACACCACGTTTGTCGGCACCCACTATCAGGGCCGTGCGGATCTGACCGAGGCGCACCGCGCATTGTTCAGCGGCTTCCTGAAAGGCTCCAAGCTCGCGGACTCCTTCCTCGACGTCCGCTTCTACGGTGCCGACGTCGCCATCGTCACCAGCCGCGGCGACCGGTACGACGGCGACAAGCCCGCCGAGCTGTCCAAAACCCAGACCTACACTCTGGTCCGCGAACCCGACGACCAGTGGCGGATCGCGGCCTTCCACAACACCCAGCGCCAACCGAGGATGGAGCGGATCTCTTTCCTCTTCGACCCGGCAACCAAGCCATCGGCCGAACGATGACCACGAATCACCTTGCGCGAGTGGGCAACAGGCAAGCGCAGCGCGACTCGCGCTAGAGTGCGCGGGGACGTTCGCAGGGGTGTAGCGCTTGATTCGGGGGAATATCGTGAACGAAGTCTTGGCCTTGATCGGGGTGGGTGGGCTGATCCCGACGGTGATCGCCGCGGTGTCAGCGTGGTTCTCGGCGACGTTCAGTCGCCGAATCAGCAAGCGGGCCATCGAAGGCACCATGACCGGGGACGCCGTCGCCGTTGTCTCGACACCGACCGAACCGGTGGATCCGGACACCGACCATACCCAGCCGCCGCGTCATCGAACGGAGGAATACCTTCGGCAGGTGCGCAGTGCGATGGCACAGAGCACGGCGTTCTTCTGGGCGTACATGGTCAGCGGTTGCTGCGGAGTCGTGGTGGTACTCGCCGCGGCGTCGATGGTGGCGTTCGGCAATCGGGATGCCGCCGCCGCGACCTCGATCATGGGTGCGGTGCCGGTCGGGATCACCGCGTTGTTCTACAAGCGTTCCACCGACCTCGACAAGATCGTGGGCGAGAATCTCGCACGCCTCGGCAAAGCCGACGAGATCGCGGAAGCCAACCGCGCCGCGCACGACGTGGTATCGCGGATGGGGGTGGGCGCCGATCAGGATCGGCTACTGGCCATGATCGGTGTGCGGCAGCTCTTTCCGTCTGCCACGCCCGCGGAAGTCGCTGAACTACTTCGCACCGTGCCCGTCGAATCCGGACAGTGAGCTGTCGGGCACAACCGCGAGCCTGCCCCGTTCGGCAACGGAGTTCAGCTGCCGTATTGCGCTGTCTCCGGTCGCTCGATCAAGAGCACATGCGCGACCGTGTCGGCGACCGGGCGGTGCCGAATTCCCTTGGGCACCACGAACAATTCGCCCGGGTGCAGGGTTACCGGGGCGCGGTCTTCCAGTTCGATGACGAAGGTGCCGTCCCAGCAGAGGAAGAGTTCGTCTTCGTCGTGGTGGTGCCAGGGGAATTCGCCCGCCAGCTGGGCGACGCGGACGACAGTGTCGTTGACCATTGCCAGCTCGTGTTGCTGAAAGGGGCCGGGCAGGGCGGCGATGGCCGCGGGGATCGATATGGAACCGGTGGCGCGCGAGGCTGTCATGGTGATCATCGTCGGGCCGCTCGGGGCGACGATCCAGCGCCAATCGGCCATAATTGGTTTGGTGATGGATCCAATCACTGTGACAGATCGACTCGGCCGCTGGTCGGCGGGACGTGGGCCGCTCTATGCCCTGCTCGCGGCGGGGTTGCGCGGGCTGATCGACGACGGCGAACTCCCGCCGGGCGCACCGCTGCCGCCGGACCGCAAGCTGGCCGTCGCGCTGTCGGTCGGACGCAGCACCGTCGTCGCGGCCTATGACCTGCTCCACGACGAAGGGCGAATCGTTCGACGGCAGGGCAGTGGTACACGCGTCGCGGGGACACCGCAGGTCGATCCGCCGGAAACCACCAGTGAGCCGATGTTTCTCGACCTGCTCGAACCGCGATCCGACGTGATCTCGCTGGCTTGCGCGGCGCCGGACCGGCCTCCGGTCGAATTGGCCGAGTCCTATGCCGCGATGCTGCCCGCATTGGCCGCGACAACCGACGACATCGGCTACTACCCCTCCGGCCACCCAGCGCTTCGGGAGGCCGTCGCCGAGCACTACCGAGGGCGCGGTCTGCCCACCGAGGCCGGGCAGATTCTCGTCACCACCGGTGGGCAACAAGCGCTTTCGCTCCTCGCGCGGGCTCACCTGCGGCCTGGCGATCGAGTGCTCGTGGAAGCTCCGACCTACCCCGGCGCGCTGGAAGCCTTTCGCGGGGAAGCTGCGGTCGTGTCCGGATTGCCGCCCGGGCTGGACGGTTTCGCGGAGGCGATCCGCGAGCAGCGACCGACTCTCGCCTACGTGATCCCCACCTTCCACAACCCGACAGGCTCGGTGCTGTCCACGCTCACCCGGCGCAGACTCGCGGAAACCTCGGCAGCAGCGGGGATAGCGCTCATCGACGACGAGGTACTCGCCGAAGTCGGCTTCCCCGGCCACGAAATCCCGCGACCATTGGCCGCGTTCGCGGACACCGTGATCACCATCGGCTCGCTGAGCAAAAGCGTGTGGGGCGGACTGCGAGTCGGCTGGATCCGCGCGGCACCCCCGGCCATCGCCACGCTGGCCAGACTTCGCGCGGTGCACGACCTGGGCGGCAATCTGCCCGCCCAGCTGGCCGCGGCCGAGCTACTCCCCCGCCTCGACGGCTTGCTGCGCGCACAAGCCACCGAACGCGAGCGTCGCCACGACCACCTGCGCGCCGAACTCGCCCGCCGAATCCCCGCATGGGACGTGCCGCCGGTCGAGGGCGGACAGACCCTCTGGATCCGGCTGCCACACGGCGACGGCGCCTCCTTCACCCAAGCCGCACTGCGCCATCATGTTTCGATCCTCGCGGGCGGCGGCCTGGATCCGACCGGCGGCAGCGAACGCTACGTGCGGATCCATTTCCTGCATCCGCTGGAAACCCTCACGGCCGCGGTCGACCGTCTCGCCGAAGCCTGGCGCACCTACCGCCCACCGAACAGACCCGCTGTCGCGATACCACCTTTGGCGATGTGACGTCCGCCGCCGGGTTGACCTTGACGCTGCGTCAGGGTTGCAACCTTGTCGCATGACGAACGACAACTCATCCTCGACCCGGCTCGCCCCGCCGGTCGGCGGATTCGCCGAGATCGACGGCAAGCGCATTTTCGTGCACCGGTCGGGCAGCGGCGGACCGGCCGTGGTGTTCCTACCTGGCGCGAGCGCGGTCGGACTCGACTACTTCGGTGTACAGCAGCAGGTTTCGCGGTTCGGTACCGCCGTCGTGTACGACCGCGCCGGCACCGGCTACAGCGATCCGGTGCCCTTGCCGCGCACCGCCGAGGCGGTCGCCACGGAACTGCGCGAGCTGCTGCGCGCCGAGAACATCCCCGCCCCCTATGTGCTCGCGGCCCACTCTCTCGGCTGCCTCTACGCGCATCGGTTCGCTCAGCTGTACCCGCAGGACGTGGCCGGACTGGTCTGGCTGGACGGCTTGCACCGCGATTGGGACGAGTTCATGCCGCAGGCGATGCGGCTGGCAGCGGCCGCGGCGCCCGCTCCTGATCTCGAACAGGTCGAACAGATGCGCATCGCCCTTCGTGAGCTGCGCGGCGACTTGCTCGCGGACTACCCCGAGCACCTGCGGCAGCCCTTGATCGATGCCAGGTCGAGTGCCGAATGGATCCGTGCGGGCTTCGCCGAGCGCAACGGATTGACCGACGTGGCGGCCGAACTGCGCGGTGGGCCGAACCTTCCTGATGTTCCGCTGGTGGCGCTCAGTGTGCTGGGTGCCGACCCCAGCCAGTCCGCCGCGGCGCTGACCGAGATCCACGACGGCAGGCGGCGAATGGATGCGGCCGTGGTGCACGGGGTTTCGCGTGGGCAGCAGCGCATCATCACCGACACCGTGCACCACCGACTCTGCTTCGACCGTCCCGATGCCGTGGTCGCGGCGATCCGCGATGTCGTCGACCAGGTGGCAGGCCCCTAGAATCGGCGCGGTGCTCACCATCGGCCAGCTCGCGGCGACTGCCGGCGTGACCGTGCGCACCGTGCGCCACTACCACCAGGTCGGGCTGTTGCCCGAACCCGAGCGCGACGCCTCCGGCTACCGTCGCTATCCGGCGCAGGCGGCGGTGGATCTCATCCGGATCAGGACCCTCGCCGACGCCGGTGTTCCGCTGTCCAGGATCGACGCGCTTCTCCACGCGCAACCGACCGAATTCGCCGCGGCGATCGACGATATCGACGCGCATTTGCAGCGCAAGATCGATCAGCTCGCCGAGTACCGCCACCGGATCGCCGCACTGGCGAGCGGCGAAAGCCTTTTCCTTCCCACCGAAGTGGTCGTCCTCCTTGACCGGATGCGCGGTCTCGGCGTCAGCGAACATCGGGTGCGCCTGGAGCGCGACTCCTGGATCCTGTTGCGAGCGTTGGACGCCGACGCTCTCCCGGAACGGGTCCGCGAGAAGAACGCCGAATTCGACGACTCCGAAACCACACGCCTGTACCTGGCGGTGGACGAATCAGTCGACTGGGACCCGCACGATCCCCGCCTCGACCGACTCATCGACGACCTGGACAGCTGGGAAATCCAGCACAGGCGAAGCACCACCCAGTCGACCGAACTAGTAGCCGCCCGAATCTCCGAGTCCTCCCCCGCCTGGCAGCGCATCGTCGATGCCCTAACCCACCGCGCCGAACAGCGCGCCACCGAGCAGGACGGCTGAGGTCCCTCAGGTGCGCTGCCGGGCAGTAGTGTCACTCGCGGTCTGGACGAAGGCCTGTACCCGTGCGGTGAGTCCCGTGTTGAGCCAGCCGAGGCCGAATTGCAGTGGTGGGGCGTCGGTTACGGGGATGAAGGTGACGTCGGGGCGGACGTAGAACAGCGGGGCCTGTTCAGTTGTCAGGTACACGCCCTTGCCCGCGCCGACAAGGGCGAGGATCTCCGGGAAGGTGGCGGCGGTCGGTCCCGGCTCGATGGGCCGGCCGGACGGCGTCTGTCCTGGATGGTGGAACTCGACGAAGTACGCGGGTAGTTCCGGCGGATTCTGGATCATCGCGACCTCGGCGAGGTCTTCCAGCGATAGCGAGGGCCTACGTGCGAAATCGTGGCCGGACGGGACCGCGAGCATTTTGGCCTCGGAGATCAGCGGCGGGCCGATGGTCATGTCGGGCTCGCACATCGGAAAGCAGCACAGCATGATGTCGACAGCACCGCTGCGCAACCGATTCGCGCCGTCGCTGAGCTGCAATTCCGTGATCCGCACCGCGCATTCGGGATGCCGGGCCTCGAAGACCTCGCCTACCTCCAGCAGATACCGCCCACCGGCCGACCCGAAATATCCGACCCGCAAGGTGCCATGGAGTCCGCGTCCGGCCAGTTCGGCATTGCGGACGCTGCGCCGAACCTGCTCGTAGGCGGGACGAAGTTCCTCGCACAACCGACGCCCGACCGGCGTCAGGACGACCTTGCGGCTGGTCCGCTCGAACAGCGCCACCCCGACCTGACGCTCCAGCCCCTTGATCGTCTTGCTGACATGCGCCGTGGAAACCCGCAATCGCTCGGCGGTCCGGCCGAAATGCAGTTCCTCCGACAGCGTCAGGAACGCCTCGATCTCGTTTCGCTCCACGGCCGCCTTCGATCATTGCTCACCGGTTAACGACCCTTGGGTGATTTGTCGTTGAACATCCCCGGCGAACACTTGATCATAGATCCGTCTACACAACGTTCAGAGAGGTCGGTTCGACATGGCGGTAGCGACTGTCCCGCACATCAGGCACAGGGTCGTCGAAGTGGACGGGGTACGGGTCTTCTACCGGGAGACCGGGCCGGCGGACGCACCGACACTGCTTCTCCTGCACGGCTTTCCCTCGGCATCGCATCAGTTCCGGCGGCTCATGGACGCACTCGGTGGGCGATTCCGGATGATCGCCCCTGACTACCCCGGTTTCGGGCACACCGAAGTCCCCGACGGTTTCGTCTACTCCTTCGACCGTCTCGCCGACATCGTCGATGGCTTTGTCGACGCCGTGGGTCTGCGACGATTCGTGCTGTACACCTTCGACTTCGGCGGACCGGTCGGCTTGCGCCTTGCCGCCCGTCGGCCCGCACAGCTCGCGGGTCTGATCGTGCAGAACGCGAACGCCTACGACGAAGGCCTGTCCGACATCGCGCGCGCGATGACCGCGAACAAGCCGGGACAGCCGGGCGCCGAGGACAACGTTCGGCAGATCCTCGAACTGCCCGTCACCCGCGGCCAGTACGAGGGCGGCACCACCGATGTCGAGCTCATCGCACCCGACGGCTGGACTCTGGACCAGCATTTCCTCGACCTCCCGGGCCGCAAGGACGCGCAGGTGCTCCTGGCACTCGATTACCACACCAATGTGGCGCTTTACCCGGTCTGGCAGCAGTGGCTGCGCGAGCACCGGCCGCCGACGCTGGTGCTGTGGGGTCGCAACGACGCCTTCTTCCCCGAGGCAGGTGCGCATGCCTACCTCCGCGACCTCCCCGATGCCGCGGTTCACATTTTCGACACCGGCCATTTCGCGCTCGAAGAGAACCTGCCCGAAATCGCGCCGGTCATCAGCGATTTCGTCGATCGTCTGTAGCAGGGTCCCCGCGGTGTCTAGCGCAGGACCAGGTCGCGAATGGCGGCCGTGACCGCTTCGGGATCCTCTTCGGCCATGAAGTGGCCCGCGTCGACGGTGCGGTGGTCGAGGTTCGGTGCCCAACTCGACCACAGTGCTCGCGCTTCGAATCCGAGCGCGGCGCCCCAGTCCTGCTGCATGACCGTCACAGGCATGGACAGCCGGGTGCCTGCCGCGCGGTCGGCGCCGTCGTGATCGATATCGATGGTCGCCGACGCGCGGTAGTCGGCCACGATCGACGGGACGGCTGCGCGGCAGGCGTCCAGATACGCGGCGCGCACGGGCGCGGGGATAGCGGCGGGGTCCTTCGTCCACTGGTCGAGGAAATAGGCGAAGAACGCGTCGCCGCAGGCCGCGATCATCTGTTCGGGCAGACCCGGCGGCTGCGCCATCAGGTACAGGTGGAATCCGACGGCGGCGGTCACACCGTGCAGCACGTCCCACATGTCGAGGGTGGGTAGCACGTCCAGGCATGCGAGGTGGGTGATCGCCGCGGGGTGGTCGAGTCCGGCACGGAAGGCGACCAGTGCGCCGCGGTCGTGTCCGGCGAGCGCGAAGCGTTCATGACCGAAAGCCGCTGCCACGGTGACGATATCGGCGGCCATTCGACGCTTGGAGTAGGTATCGGAACCCGCTTCGGCGGGTTTGTCGCTGTCGCCGTATCCGCGTAGATCCGGGACTATCACCGTGTGGTCGGCAGCCAGCTCGGTGGCGACGTGCCGCCACATCAAATGGGTCTGCGGGAAGCCGTGCAGCAGCACGATCGGGGTTCCCTGGCCCGCGACGGCGACATTGAGGGCGACATCGTCGTCGGCGGCGGGGACGCGGTGGTAGTCGAATCCGGGAATGGTGCGGGTCATCGCATCGGCTCTCTTCGTTCGAAGGCTGGTAAGCGGGGTGTGTGCGGATCGCGTTCGAGCGTGCGGTGTCGCGATGAGCAGGCGATGAACGCGCACTACATTGGCCTGATGCGGTTTCAGGTGCTCGGTCCCGTCACCGTGCACGACGACCTGGGTGGACCGGTCGCGCTGCGCGGCCCGCGCTACCGCGAGGTACTCGCACGGCTGATCCTCGCCCACCGGCACGTGGTCCCGGTCAGTCGGCTGGTCGACGATCTGTGGGACGAGCCGCCCGCGAACGCGGTGGGCGCGGTGCGCACGTTCGTCGCCGGACTGCGCCGCGCGCTGGAGCCCGACCGCCCACCTCGCACCCCGGCACGCCTGCTGGTCACCGAGGGGCTCGGCTACGCGCTGCGGGCCGAACCCGATGCTGTCGATGCGTGGCGCTTCGACGACGCGGTTCGTGTCGCATCGACTCTCCCCGCGGAACAAGCCTTCTCGCTGCTCACGGCGGCACTGGGCTGGTGGCAGGGACCGGCCTATACCGACTTCGCCGAGGAGGGGTGGGCTCGGGCCGAACGATCGCGGCTCACCGAGCAGCGACTGTTGGCGGTCGAACGCCGTGCCGCGGCGCAATTGGCACTGGGTGCCGCCGCGGCGGCGGTTCCCGATCTCGACGCACACGTCACCGAGCACCCATGGCGCGAAGACGCGTGGGGACTGCTGGCCACCGCCCTGTACCGCTCGGGCCGGCAAGCCGACGCACTCGCCGTCCTCGCCAGGGCACGGCGGATGTTGGCGCAGGATCTCGGAATAGACCCCGGCCCGACATTGCGCCGCCTCGAACACGACCTGTTGCGCCAGGCAGCACACCTCGACCCCGCCGCGACCGATCCCACCGTGCGGGTCTGGGAACAGGCACGTGCCGCGTACGACAACGCGGTCCCGCCACACGCCAGGACGCGGCTGGAATCGACCGCCGGACTGATGCGCGACCTCGCGGTAACAGGCGGCGGCGGGTTGGCAGCGGCCCGCGCACACCGGATTTCCGCTGTCGTCGCCGCCGACGAACTAGGCGATGCCGAATTGACCGCGCGGGTGATCGGCATCTACGACGTTCCCGCGATCTGGACCCGCTCGGACGACCCCGCGCAGGACCGACGGCTCGTGGCCATCGCCGAGAAGACACTCCTGCGACTGCCCGCCCACGACGACGCCGACCGAGCAAGGCTGCTCGCGACCATCGCCGTCGAATCGCGCGGCACCCTGCCGGTGGACAATCCGACCGAGGCCGGGCCGCGCCCGCTGCGTGCTGCCCGCGAAGCCGAGGACATCGCCCGACGGCTGCACGACCCAGCACTGCTGGCCTTCGCGCTCAACGGGGTATTCATGCAGAGCTTCCAGCGGGCCGGACTGGCGCAGCGGCGAGCAGCCGTAGGCACCGAGATCGTCGCGGTCGCGGCAAACAGCAAACTCGCCACCTACGAGGTGCTCGGCCACCTCATCCTCGTGCAAACCCGGTGCGCCGGTGCAGATTACCCGGGTGCCGACCAGCACGCCGATGCCGCCGATGCGCTCGCGCGCCGCTACGAACTGCCGCTGGTGGAGGTGTTCACCACTTGGTACCGCGCCTTACGTACCAGTGCGACACAAGTTCTCGCGACCGCGGAAGCTGCCTACGAGGCGGCCGCCGCCACCCTCACCGGAGCGGGCATGCCGGGACTCGAGCAGGGAATGTTGCCGCTGGCCCAGCTGAGTCTGTATCTGCGCCATCACGACACCGGCAAGATCGCGGCGATCGCTCCCGACACGGACTGGGGACCCTACAAATCCTGGGTCGAGCCCACCTTGCTCGTCGCGCGAGGCGATCTCGACGGGGCGCGAGAGGCCTTGCACCACCTCACGTCCCCGCCGCGCGACCTGCTGTTCGAAGCGCTCTGGGCGATAGTCGCACAAGCCGCCATCGCCGTCGACGATGTCGAGACCATGCACCGAGCCAGCATTCAACTGTCCCCCGCCGCGGCCGAAACCACCGCCCAGAGTGCACTTCTCAGCGTAGGCCCGGTTCGCACCCTTCTAGACGACCTCGGCACGGCGATGTCGCACTGAAGCGCCTGCCGGCGGCATACGAAATTCGGCTCGAGCACCTCGCCCGCCCGATCTCCCCCAACGATTCGAAGCCCGCACTGAGGGAGCGGGTCGATGTCGACGGCGGTTAGGAGAAGACGTAGTCGGTCAATGGGAAATGGCTACTGCGCCACGCGGATTCGAGGGTGGAGTTGGGGCGTAGGGGTACATCGCCATGCTTGTCGAAGTAGTAACTGTTGGCGGTGGCGCAGCTTTCGTCCCAGAACACCTGGCCGCCGCGGCGGGCGAGCATCTCGCGGAAGTAGCGGTCGTTGGCTTCCTCGGTGACCTCGATGCGGTCCGCGTCGTGTGTACGGGCGTGGTGCAGACAGCGCAGGATGTGGCGGGTCTGGTTCTCGATCAGGGTGAAGTAGGACGCGCCGTTGTAGCCGTAGGGGCCGATGATGGAGAAGAAGTTCGGGAAGCCGGGAACGCTGACACCTTCGTAGGCTTGCAGCCGGTTCTCGTCCCACCACTTCTCCAGATCGCGGCCGTCGACGCCGCGCAGGTCGTAGGTCGGCATATTGCCCGATTCCATGACTTTGAAACCGGTGGCGAGGATCAGTACGTCGGCCCGGTGTTCGGTGCCTTCGGCCGTGCGGACGCCGGTGGCGGTGATCTCGCCGATCGGGTCGGTTTCCAGGGTCACGTTCGAACGGTTGAACGTCGACAGATAGTCGTTGGAGAAACTGGGTCGTTTGCACCCGAGTGCGTATTTCGGGGTCAGCGCGGCCCGGATGGCGGGGTCCTTCACCTGGCGCCGCAGATGGGCCAGGCCCGCGCGTTCACCGATCGCGGCCGTGGGCAGGGAGCGGTGGTAGTGGGCGGCGAGCGGGAAGGTGAACTCGACGTAGGTCTGGCTCACCAGGCGCGTCAGCGTTCGCCCGCCTGGCACCTTCAGTGCCAGGCGGGCAGCGAGGGGCAGTGGCAGGTCCGGGCGGGGCAGGCACCAGATCGGCGTGCGCTGGAACACCGTGAGGTGCTCGACCTGCGAGGCGATCTCCGGGATCACCTGGACCGCGGAGGCGCCGGTGCCGATGATCGCCACGCGCTTTCCACGCAGGTCCTGGCGGTGATCCCAGCGTGAGGTGTGCATGACCGTCCCCGAGAAGGTCTCGATGCCGGGGATATCGGGGAGTTTGGGTCTGGTGAGTACGCCGGTCGCGCTGATCACGAAACGCGCGGTCAGCTCGCTGCCGTCGGCAGTGTGCAATACCCACCGATCGGCGGGCTCGTCGAAGTCCGCGCCGATCACGGTGGTACCGAAGCGAATTCGCGGTCGGAGCCCGTATTTGTCGACGCACGATTCGGCATAGGCCTTCAGTTCGCGACCGGGCGCGTAGACCCGCGACCAGTCGGTGCGCTGCTCGAAAGAGTACTGGTAGCTGAACGACGGGATATCCACGGCGACACCGGGATAGGTGTTCCAGTGCCACGTGCCGCCGACGCCATCGGCCTCGTCGATGATCAGGTAGTCGTCGAACCCGGCCTTGCGCAGCTCGATCGCCACGCCGATCCCGGAGAACCCGGCTCCCACGATGATGATCTCGTGGTCGATTCCGGTGGTGGTCATGCGATCTCCTTCATCAGTTCCGCCGACGGATGCAAGTGGCCGGGCCGAGCGACCGTGCGCACGACATGGCCCGCGTCGTCGGCGTAGACGATGCTGTCCACTCGATGCTCGATGCCGTCGACGGTGCGTACGCCCAGCGGCACCAGTCGCGCGATCGGCCAGGTCACCAGCGTGCAGTGCGGTTGCCGCAGGGTGCGGTAGTAGCTGTTGTGCACGGCGACGCCCGCGGTGTCGTCCGGTGTCAGGCGGTGGCGCAGCCACGAATCATGTACCTGGACACGGAGATTGACGCGGGCGACGAGACGAACCAGTCTTTGCGGAGCGCGGCGCAGCGTCGTCGCGCCGGACAGCGGTACGCGCGGCAGGATCCACGCCGCCTCGGTCTGGAATACCGTCACCCGCGCGGCCTCGGCGGCGATGCCGGGCAGCAGGCGGGCGGCCGCCGCCCCGCTCCCGATGATCGCGACCCGCTGACCGGTGAATTCGTGCCGTGGCGCGAAGGCCGTGCGGTGCACCTGGGAGCCGGTGAAGGTATCGGCGAAACGCGGCGTCGTCATTTCGCCACCGGTTCATAGGTGAGCTCGTCCGACCACGACGGCCTGCGGCCGAGGACACGGATCGGGAAGCGGTCGATGCAGGCATTGGACACATCCGCCAGCAGCTGGAACGGCTGACGGCGGTGAATGGTGGCCTTCCCGTGCATCTTCACCACGTGATAGAGCGGAACCCGGCGGATGGCCGGGCTACGCTCCCCCACGTTCTCGTAGCGGCGCACCGCCTGCCACAGCTTCTCCTCATCGAGGCCCAACGCGATGATGTTGGTCGACATCCGCGACAGCAGTGGGGCGTACAGCAGCGCACCGAGCACGAACGACGGACGCACCGCGAAACCGGCCGTCTCGATGGCGATCCGGCGCAGCGGGCCCGCGCCGAGCTGTTCGAGAACCTGGAAACCGACGGCCAGGTGCCGGGATTCGTCGCTGTTGATGTGCCGGAACACCTCGTGGCACACCGGGTCCTCGACCTCGTCGAGCAGGAATTTCACCAGCGCGCCGTCGAGTGCGGTCTCCAGCGAGGGGATGACGGTGCCGAGCACGGGCAGGGTCAACTGATCGGCGTAGCGGTCGAGCCAGCTGATGACCAGGCGAATGTTCTTGTTGGGCACCGGCATCGAGGCGCCGTCGGCCAGCATGCCCCAGCGGCGCATCAGCGCGAGTTCGGCGTTGGCGTGCTTCTGTTCCTCGGCGTGGAAGTACCGGTAGATCTCACGGAGCGGGCCGGGCGGGGCCTGGTGGGTCAGCGCGGCGAAGCCGCGAGCGCCGACATGTTCGATCCACACCAGATCGGCCATGAAGGTGGCCAGCCGTGGGCGCTGTTCGTCGGTGATGGTGTCGGCACCCGGTGCGTCCCAATCGATATCGGCCAGCGCCCACTGCTTGGCGCGTACGCCGGCGAGCATATCGGGATAGGCGAACGTCATTGTTCGATCTCCTTCGGTGTGATGGATCAGCGCACGACCCGCTCCAGCAGCCCTGCCGAACGGGTGTAGGTGGTGGGCAGCCATCGTTTGGCCTGCCAGAGCATCTTGGCCTCGAGCTGCGGCACCACGTAGAGGTCGCCGCGGTCGACCGCGTCGAGGGTGGTGCGCACGATGGCGGCCGGTGCGCGGCCGGTCCAGCGCAGCAGCAGCCCGCCGAGGCGCTCGGCGGTGTCGTCCATCGGCGAATCCGCTTGCATGATATTGGTTTTCACGCCGGTCGGGCACAGCACCGTGACGCCGACACCGGTGCCTGCCAGCTCGGCCGACATCGTCTCCGACAGCGCGAGCACACCCGCCTTGCTGACGTTGTAGGCGGCCATCCGGGGTGCCGCGCCGAACGCGGCCGCCGAGGCGACGTTCACCAGCGCTCCACGCCCGGCCGCGCGCAGGATCGGCGCGAAGACGTGGCAGCCGTGGATGACGCCCCAGAGATTGACGCCGAGCGTGCGCTGCCAATCATCGAGCGCGAACTCACCGACCACCGGTCCGCCCGCCCCGATACCGGCATTGTTGACGACCACGGTGGGCGGACCGCCGAACCAGTCCTGCGCGGTCGTCGCCAACCGCGTGACCTCATCGATCACGGTGACATCGCAGCGGGTGCCGATCGCCTTGCCACCCACCGCCTCGACGAGTTCGACGGTGTCGGCCGCGCGGTCGGGATCGATGTCGGAGCACACGACACGACCGCCGCGGCGACCCAGTTCGATGGCGAACGCGCGTCCGATGCCACTACCCGCGCCGGTCACCACCGCATCAGCGTTCGTGGTCCGGCGCTGACCGCCGAAGGGGAACAATCGCATGGCAACTCCCGGTTCTACCCGGCGAGGCCCTAACTGGTGGCATCTGCCACCATTGGCCGCACCTGACACCAATTAGGCGCGCGGAGGAGTACTTTGTCAACCATGGATGTGCGCGCACCGGCTCGGACCTGGGGCGGGCGGACCGCCGCCGAGCGCAGAGCGCAGCGGCGGGTCGGCTTGGTCGAGGCCGCCCTCGATATCTGGCTCGACAACGGCTGGGCCGCGGTGACCATGCGCGGTGTCTGCCAGCGGGCCTCACTCAACGATCGCTACTTCTACGAGCACTTCGCCGACCGCGACGAACTGCTCGCCGCGGTCTGGGACGAGGTGTGCACCGAGGTGTTCGCCGAGCTGGCAAGTGTTGTCGTCGAACAGGCCGATCGGACGCCACTCGAGATCGCGCGCGCGACCATCGCCCGCGTCGTCGAATTGCAGACCGATCTACGCGGGCGGGCCAGGATTCTGCTGGCCGATCACGCGGGCAGTGCCGTGCTCGAACAGCGGCGAAAAACCATGCTCACCGACGCGACCGATGGGCTCATCGCGATCGCCTGGCCCTATCTACGCCCCGATATCGACGAAACCGCCATGCGTATGAGCACACTGGCGGGCATCGGCGGGTTCATAGAACTGCTGTCCGCCTGGCGCACTGGCGTGCTCGACGTGGACGCCGAGCGGCTCGTCGAACACAGCAGTGCGATCGCGATGCAGCTCGGCACGATGTTCCTGCCCGCGGAGATCATCGGCGACTGACCGAACACCCGCGAACGAAATGCCCCGCAACAATGACCGCGCCGGCGCGCTAGCGCCGATAGAACAACGGCTGGACCACCCAGAGGCCGAGGAATAACACGGCCGCGACAATTCCCGCGATCACTCCCGCGGCGGTGCCGACGACCATATCGAAGATCAGCACCGCCATGCCCGTCAACGCGACGCCGAGCAGCGCGATTCCGACGAGTGCCAGGTGGTGGGCACCGATCACGAGCACGTCGAGTCGATGGCGGCGGAACAGCAGCCGGTGAATGGCAACCGGGGCGACCAGCAGCGCGGTGGCGGCGATGGCGGCGGAAACCACGACGAGGTAGACAACGCGCAATGGGGTGCTCAGGGTGTCGAACTTCGATTGGAACGGCAATGTCAGCAGGAAGCCGGTCAGCACCTGCACGCCGGTCTGCAGGACGCGCAATTCCTGCAGAAGCGAGGACCAGTTCCGATCCAGACGCTGGGTGGTGTTCTCGCCGCGCACTCGCTCATTCCACGCGGCGTCGTGCCCGTCCATCGCCGCTCCTCGCCACCGCGGACAACTTTCCGATTTCCTGCCATCTTACTGCGGATATGCCAGGATTCGGCCGATCGGGGAATGTACCCCACCCCCTGCGTGGAATACATTCCCCGAGCAACACGCTCCGATCGGCCCCGTTCAGCTATCGCCGATGCAGCGACCAGACGGTGACCGCGCCCCAGAGCATCAGGCTCGCAGCGGCGGCCATATAGAGGAGATAAGCCAGCACGACCAGAACGGACCCGTAATTGCCCACCCAGTCACCGAGGCGCAGCAGACCGGCGACGCCGAGGCCGAGCAGGATCAGGCCGAGCACCAGCCCCGGCGTCGCCAGCGGCGCGAGCGGCGATTCGGTGGCCGAGTTCGCGGTGACGCGGCGTCTTCGCTCGGTAACTGTCAGGTTGCTGTTCGATTCGAAGTACATGCTGCTCATAACAACGAGGTCCCTTCCTGACAACCGCCCCGGCACGGCCGATAAGTGATCCGTACCGGATCTTTCGATGACCGTCGCGCCACGGCGGACACGTGGGGCGTCGTGACCGCGAGTCGGCGTCGACCCGGTTGATGATCACGAACGGTTAACGTTCAGCAATTACGAGCTTGCCAGCCGGGCCAGCGATAGGAAAGATGGTGTGATCTGCATCACATCGAATGCCTGTGCGACACAAATGCATAACGCGCGTTACATTCTCGCGGAACACGGGTTGGAACTGGCAAAACCCCCGCACAACTGGACGTTTGCTCAGGAAACTGCCATCCGTGTCATTTATCGAACCGTTACGGCCCTGACGTGGGAAAACGCGCCCTGCTGCACACCGCGATCCAGTTGGTACCTCCGCGAGCCTTCGACACGGCTCCGTGACGGAATCCGCTCAGCGAACCCCGCTCACGCCCGAAACCTCGACGCCCGAACCGCTTCGGTGCCGACGACGCGCAGAAACCGTGCCGTGACACGGGAGTTCTCCGGTAGGACCGGATCGTCACGCAGGAAACTTTCCGGCCGCGACATCCTGTGCGTTCGATGCGGGGATCGCGTCGCGTTCGGCTACTGTCCTTCTAGTTTTCGATGCTGCTGGATCGTTCGTGTCGCTTCGCCGAAGTCGCGTGCCGCGTGAGATCCACGCCTCGTGCTTTCGGCGACCCTCTCAGACGAAGGACGCCGGTTACCATGCCCGCACCCGTTATCCTCCACGGCCGCATCGCACGGCTGGAACCTCTTGCACCCCATCACGTTCCCGGCCTGGTCGCCGCGGCCGCCGCGCTCGACGGACCGGCCGGATTCACTATCGTCCCGCACGGCGAACAAGAGGCGCGCACCTATGTCTTCCAGGCCGAGGCGGCGCAGCTGGCAGGCACGGCGCTGGCCTTCGCGATCGTCACCGTCGCCGACGAGGGTGTGGTCGGGGCGACCCGATTCACCCGGCTCGACTACTGGCAGGGGCCGTTGACCTGGCCGTTGTCCGCCGAACCGGTCACCGCGTTGCCCGGCGGGGCGATCCCCGACGCCGTGGAGATCGGCAACACCTGGCTCACCCCCGCGGCGCGGGGCGGTCAGGTGAATCTCGACGCCAAGCTGTTGCTGCTGTCGCACGCCTTCGAGAGCTGGGGTGTGCGGCGGGTGACCTTGCGCGCCGATGCCCGCAATCTGCGCTCCCGGGCGGCGATCGAACGCCTCGGCGCGGTGAGTGACGGTGTGCGGCGGGCACATTCGCGTGGGCTCGACGGCGCGGTGCGCGATACCGCGTTCTATTCGATCCTGCACGACGAATGGCCGGGGGTGCGCGCGCGGATCATCGAACAGCTGGCCGCGCGCGCGTTGCGGCGGGCGCCGTTGATCCCGGCGACCGTGGAACCGTTACATGCCCTGGCCGCGCCGATCGGCTGACTCCGCGCGTCTGATCCGGCCGATCGGCGCGTCAGCGGCTCGGCACAGATTCGACCCGGTCGCTGATCAGCTCGGCCAGCTCGGCCGGGCGCTCCTCGGGTAGCCAGTGGGAGGCGCCATCGATCACGGCGAGGCGGTAGTCACCGACGACGTGGCGCTCGGTCAACTCGGCGCCACGTCGCGACAGCGCCGTGTCGCCGGTGCTCCACACATGGGTCACCGGCACATCGACCGGTCCCGAAACCATGCCCGGCGCCACCGACAGCACGGCGCGATACCAATTCATGGCACCGGTGAGCGCACCGCCGTCGACGATCTCGCTGTGCACCCGGGCGATAGCGTCCTGAGTCATGCCGGACTTGGCCAGCAGCCCGTCGAGCAAGGCGGGGCGGGTGCGCAGGACACGTTCCGGCACCATCGGGATCTGGAACAGCGCCATGTAGTAGGAGAGGACGAGTTGGTTGCTGGTGAACAGCGAACGCAAGTAAGCGCCAGGATGCGGCACCGACACGGTGACCAGCGTGCGGACCAGCTCGGGCCGGGTCGAAGCCATCGACCACGCGACCATCGCGCCCCAGTCGTGCCCGACGAGATGGACGGGCCCCCGGCCGATGGCGTCTACCAGGGCGACCACGTCGCCGACCAGCTCCGACACCCGGTATGCGCGCCTGCCGCGCGGTCGCGCGCCTGGCGAGTACCCCCGCTGATCGGGCGCGACGGTGCGGTAACCGCGGGCGTTGAGCAGGGCAGTGAGTGCAGTCAGCGAGGTGGCGGTCTGCGGGAAACCGTGCAACGCGACGATGACCGGGCCATCTATCGGGCCGGAATCGACCACGTCGAACTCGAGCCCGCCCCGGGTGAACGAGGTCAACCTTGTACTCAACGAACCCTCCGATGGACTCGACTGATCTGTAAATTACGCGGGATTCCGACGTAGCGTCAACGTCGCGGTCACCGGCCGGTACCGCCGTGCACCACGGCGACCTCGGCCCCACCGAGGTCGAAGGCCCGGTGCAAAATGCGCACGGCTTCGTCGAGGTCGGTGTCACGGACCAGCACCGAGATGCGGATCTCGGAGGTAGCGATCAGGTCGAGATTGATGTCCGCCGCGGCCAGCGCCTCACAGAAGGTGGCGGTGACGCCCGGATTGTTGCGCATGCCCGCGCCGATCAGCGATACCTTGCCGACGCGGTCGTCGTAGCGGACGTCGGCGAAGCCGATCTCGGCGCGGCGGTCGCGCAGCAGGGCGACAGCACGCGCGCCGTCGGCGGCGGGCAGGGTGAAGGTGATGTCGGTGCGTCCGGTGCCGGTGTTCTGCACGACCATGTCGATGCCGATCTCGGCGTCGGCGACCGCGCGGAACACCTCGGCCGCGTAGCCGGGTTCGTCGGGCAGGCCGACAACGGTCACCTTGGCCTCGTTGCGGTCGTGCGCGACACCGGTGAGCACCGCCTGGTCGGCGGGGATGTCGGCCATCGAGCCGAAGACGGTGGTGCCGATCGTGTCGGTGTAGGACGAGCGCACGTGCACGGGCACCTGGTAGCGGCGCGCGTATTCGACGCAACGCAGCATGAGAACCTTCGAGCCACAGGCCGCCATTTCCAGCATTTCCTCGTAGGAGATCTGGTCCAGTTTCTGGGCGTCGGGCACGATGCGCGGGTCGGCGGTGAAGACACCGTCGACGTCGGTGTAGATCTCGCAGACGTCGGCACGCAGTGCCGCGGCCAGCGCGACGGCAGTCGTGTCGGAGCCCCCACGACCGAGGGTTGTGACATCGTGGTTGTCCTGGCTCACGCCCTGGAACCCGGCGACCAACACCACTTCACCGTCGTCGAGGGCGCGGCGCACCCGGCCCGGGTCGACTTCGATGATCTTGGCTCGGCCGTGGGCGCCGGTGGTGATCACACCGGCTTGGGAGCCGGTCAACGACCTGGCATCGGCTCCGAGTGAATGAATTGCCATGGCCACCAAGGCATTCGAGATTCGCTCCCCCGCGGTGAGCAGCATGTCCAGCTCGCGCGGTTCCGGTGCCGAGGCGATCTGGGCCGCCAATTCGAGGAGCTCATCGGTGGTGTCACCCATCGCCGAGCAGACCACCACCACGTCGTGGCCCTGCTTCTTCGTCTCCACGATCCGCTCGGCGACCCGCCGGATCCGCTCCGCGGTGGCTACCGACGAACCACCGAATTTCTGCACAACCAGGGCCATCTGCGACGTCCTCTCCCCTGCTCGCCCGCATGCGATCCGCGGGTGACCCCTCCGAGTATCCAGGCAATCCGGGCACGGCCGTACCAATTCGGCAACGAAAACGACTGCCGCCGAATCGTTTCGGACGCGATACTGGCGGTCAGGGGGTGGCGCGCGAAGCGTCGGCTCTCGGTTCGGCAGTCTCGGCGTTAGGCGAAATCCGATGATCGATCAGCACTTCCATTCCGCTCGTTCCGCGTTGAAGGTCGCCGTCCTCGGCACCGGCGCGCTTGCCACGGAGGTGTCGCGAATCATTCGTGACACCGTCGATGATCTGAGCGAACGCGCCGGGACGCGGTTGGTACTCGATGCGGTGTCGGGTGCCGATCTGCTCGTCGACACGACCGACACCGCCGCATCGTCGACGACGGTGCTCGCCGCGCTGCGTGCGGGCGGGTCGGTGCTCACCGCGAATACGGCACTGATCGCCGAGTACGGACATCGATTGGCCGCGGCCGCCGAGGAATACGGGGCGGACCTGTGCTTCGAGGCGGCGGTCGCGGGCGGGGTGCCGGTGGTGCGCCCGCTGACCCAATCACTGTCAGGCGATCGAGTGCGACAGGTGCTCGGGGTCTTCCCCATCGACGGGGCGAATCCGGTTGCACAAGCGGCGATCCTGGCAACACTGGCCTTTCACACCAGAGTGGAAGTCGCCGATGTGCACTTCGAGGAGTTCGGTGCGGCCGACCCACACGACCTTGCCGCCGCTGAAGCTTTGTCACTGCGGCTACGGCCACTCACCGTCTGCACCAGGGTCAGCGAGCAGCCCGGCCCCGAACACGGTGGTAAGGAACAGATTTCGGTGCGGGTGCACCCTGCGCTGCTTCCTGCCACCCACCCACTCGCCCGGGTGGACGCACCCGCGGTGACCGTCGAGGCCGACAGCGCCGGGCAGCTGATGTTCTCCGGCCGCGATACCCCGAGAGCCACCGCGTCCGCGCTGCTCGGCGATCTGGTCACCGCCGCACGCAACCGCGTCAACGGCGGCCGCGCACCCCGCGCCTCCTACTACGCCGAACTTCCCGTCGCGCCCCTCGGCGACACCCCTACCCGCTACTACCTCAACCTCCACGTCACCGACCACGCCGGCGCCTTGGCCCAGGTCGCATCGATCTTCGCCGACCACGGTGTGAGCATCGAGCGGGTCCGTCAAGAGCACCACAACGACGCCGCCCACCTGATCGTGCTCACCCACCGCGCCAGGGAATCCGCCCTCACCGACACGGTCGACGCGCTCACCGACGCATCCTGCGTGCGCGCGGTGCGCACGCGATGGCGAGTGGAGGGCGCCGACGACTAGCCGGGGACCCCCACCAGCGGAGTGCGAATCATCCCTGGGCGGTGGGGACGACGATGAGTTCAGCCACGTTCACCCGCCGTGGGGCCGAGGTGGCGAAGGCGATCGCGTCGGCGATATCCTCGGGGACAAGGATTTCCAGTCCGTTCCGCCATTCGTCGAGCTCAGCGCGCCGGTTGTCGTCGCGCATCCCCGCGCCGAGTTCGGTGCCGACGAAGCCGGGTTCGATGTTCTTGACCCGAACTCCGCGTGGGCCGAACTCGGTTCGCAACGTGCGGGTCAGGTGCGCTACCGCCGCCTTGGTGGCGCAGTAGACACCGTAGTTCGGGAAGGCGACGTGGCCGCCGATGGAACCGACGAGCACCAGGTCAGCGCGGCGACCGGCATTCGCGGCGGCGAGCAGGTCATCGATGAAAGCTCTTCCGGTGTAGAGCAATCCGTTGACATTCGTTCCCACCATCTGGTCCCATTCGTCGATCTCGGCATGCTCGAACGGCGCGCCGAGCATGACGCCGGCGTTCGCGACCACCAGGTCGACCGGACCGAACGCGGAACGCACTTCGGCCGCGGCGTCCAGCACCGACTGCCGAACACTGACATCGGCGGTCACCGCGAGGGTGTTCGCGCCGATATCGTGGGCGAGTTCTGCCAGCCGATCTTTGCGCCGCCCGAGCAGCGCGACCTTCATGCCCTCAGCCGACAGTCGCCGTGCGGTGGCGGCGCCGATGCCACTGGATGCTCCGGTGACGACGGCGACCCGGTTTTCGATGTTGTCGTTGTTTGCCATGGCCACAACGTTCGTCTCGGCCGTCGTCGCGTGCCAGGTCGGAAACCTCCTGGTAGTGGGAGGGCCACCCAGGAGCCGCGGGGTGCGCATAGCCTCGAAGACATGGATTCCGACAATCGTCTCGGTACGTTCCTCCGGGCCCGACGCCAGCAGGTCAGCCCCGAAGATTTCGGGATGGCAGGCGGCGGTCAGCGCCGGGTGGCCGGGCTGCGCCGCGAAGAAGTGGCCATGCTCGCCGGGATGAGCGCCGATTACTACATCCGGCTCGAACAGGGCCGCGATAAGCATCCGTCCGATCAGATCGTGGCGGCGTTGGCTCGGGTGTTCTCGCTCGATGACGACGGCACCGCACATCTGCGGGCGTTGGCGCGCCCGGCGCCGCGGCGCACACGCGCGCCGCGACGACCGGAACGGGTAACGCCGAGCCTGCTACGCCTGATGCGCACCTGGTCGGACACTCCGGCGCTGGTCTACGGCCGGTATATGGATGTCCTGGCCGCGACTCCGCTGGCCATCGCGCTGAATTCCTGTTCGGCGCCGGGAGTCAACCAGGTCAGAATGGTGTTCCTGGATCCCGAGGCGCGCAACGTTTTTCCGGAATGGCCTGCGATCGCCGCGGAGACCGTGGCCGCTTTGCGAGTCAGCGCAGGCACCGATCTCGACGACCCGCGCCTGATCGAACTGGTCGGCGAGCTGTCATTGAAGAGCGAGGACTTCCGCCGTCTCTGGGCCAAGCACGAAGTCCGCGCGAAAACCGCCGGGGATAAGCGCTTCCTCCATCCGCTGGTGGGCGAGATCGCCGTGTCCTACGAGACGTTCACGGTAAACGGCGCACCGGGGCAGACGCTCGTCGTCTATCACGCCGAGCCTGCCTCCGATGCCGAGCAGTCACTGGCTCTGCTCGGCAGCATGCCCGCCGTCGATGCGCCCATGAGCTCATCGACCCCTCGGCGATGAGCACCTCGACTACAGGCTGAACGCGACCGCGCGCAGGATCAGGACGGTGATGAACACCGCGGTGAAGGCCAGGTCGAGGGAGAAGTCGCCGATGCGGATCGGCTTGAGCACCTTGCGTACCGGGGCGATCACCGGTTCGGTCGCGGCGTGGGTCACCTCCCGTGCCTTGCGCGCCCACTGCGGACCGTTGCCGAGCGCGTCGATCCAGTCCACCACCAACCGGGCGATCAGCAGCAGCAAGAACACGGTCAACGCGTAGCCGACCAGGGTTCCGATAAGACTCATGACGCACTCCCTCGCGGAGGCCACAGAGGACCTCTTACCGCTATCAACGTGCCCGACATTGCCAAGGTGTCCACCACCCGGTAGTTCTCAGTCGATTATCAGGCCTGCGGCCGAATTTCGACGTGATCGCGGGCGCGGCGTGGTGGCACCTGAACGGCAATGGCGAGTCGAGGCGAGCGTTGCCTATTCGCCGTGCCGGGCGTTCGTCGGCTCGTAGCGGCGGGTGAAGTCGAGAATGCGGGCAGTCACCAGCTTCGGGAACTGGTAGAAGACGCCGTGTCCTGCCTTGGGAACGATCGCGACTTCGCAGGTGCGCAGATTATCGCGCAGGCGTTGTTCGGCGAGCTGCGGATCGACCACCAACGACTCCGACCCGATCATCGCAAGAGTCGGTGATGTGATCGTGGCCAGCCGCTCGTCGGTGAACATCTTCGGGTAGCCGATCGTGGGGACATACCCGAGAGCCGACTTCACACCGGCGAATTCCGCGTCGTTCAGGGCGACGCCAGGGTTGAGCCGTGCGTTCATCGTGCGGAGGTTCTTATCGGTGGGCCGGGCGCCGACCCGGATCATCATCCACAGCAGGCTCCACTTGATCTTCGTCAACGTGCCGCTCGGTTCGACCACAGTCAGGCTCGCCAGCCGGGCCTGCTGGGTGGTACCGATGACCAGCGCCTGCCACGCGCCCTGCGAGTAGCCGACCAAGTGGACACGCTCGACGTCGAGGCCGTCGAGGACCTCACCGAACCAGGTACCGAACCCCGTTTCGTCGATCGGCGCGGTCTGCACGCTCAGACCAGGCGCGCCGATCATTTCCGGCATCAAGACCACGTGATCGCGAGCGAAATCCTCGATGACGTGATTCCAGGCCAGGCTGTTGCCGCCGAGCGAGTGCATCAGCACAATCGGCACACCCTCTCCCGCGCCGGCCCTACGGACGCGAGTGGTCCCGAAAGAGGTAGGAATGTCGACCGTGGTCGACGGAATGGGTGACTGCTTTTCCAGTTCCCGATAGGTCCGCAGGTATTCCTCGCGTGCCTTGTCGTTCTTGAACCGCCCGATCTTGGCCATGACCACCCCTGTTTCTCGTTGGTGATATCACCATACCACATAGGTGATATGGGCGTACCATGAAACCTTCCCGAGCAGTCGGAGCAGAAGGAGCCACGATGCCACGCTTGGCCGATCACGAAGAGCGCCGCAGGTCCATCACGGGTGCGACCCGCCGGGTCATCGCCAGAGGCGGGCTCGACGCCGCAACGTTTCAGTCCGTCGCGGCGGAGGCCGGAGTCTCGGTGCGGTCGGTGCAGTATTACTTCGGCACCAAGCGGGAGTTCCTGCTCGCCACCCACCGCGCGGTCGTCGAAGATTCCGGCGCCCGTTTGGCACAAGGGTTTGCGAGCCTCGGACAGGACGCCGGTCCGCGCGATATCGTGCGCACGATCCTGCTCGCACTACTCCCCCTCGACGAGCCGAGTCGGCAGAACGCCGTCATCCTCGGCATCTTCCACGCGGCGGCGCTCACCGGCACCGACATCGAATCCGCGGATACCACAGGAGCACCCGACTACATTGTCGATGCGGTCGCCGGACAGCTGCGGCAGTCGCGTGGGCCCGATGCCGACGAGAAAACGATCATCGCCGACGCGGAAGTGATCCTGCTCGCGCTCGGCGGACTGGCGCAGGGAATGCTGACCAACGACGGCTATGCCGCGCGCGCGACACAATTGGTCGACCATCTGCTCGACCGCGTCCTCGAGGCCTGAACAACGAAGAGCCCCGGCGATATTCGCCGGGGCCCACTCGTCTGACACTCGAATTACTTCTTGCGTTCCTTCTTCTCGCGCACGCGCACCGAAATGCGCACCGGCGAACCGTCGAAGCCGAACTCCTCACGCAGGCGGCGCTCCAGGAAGCGGCGGTAGCCTGCCTCGAGGAACCCGGTGGTGAACAGCACGAACGTCGGCGGACGGGTGCCCGCCTGGGTGGCGAACATGACGCGGGGCTGACGGCCGCCACGCATCGGCGGCGGAGTGGCCGCGATGACTTCCTTCAGCCAGGTGTTGAGGCGGCCGGTGGAGATGCGCTTGTCCCAGGACTCGAGCGCGGTTTCCATCTGCGGCACCAGCTTCGCCACGGCGCGGCCGGTGTGGGCGGAGATGTTGACCCGCTGCGCCCACGGCACCCGCACCAGATCGCGATCGATCTCTTTCTCGAGCATGTAGCGGCGGTCCTCGTCGACCAGGTCCCACTTGTTGAACGCCAGCACCAGCGCGCGACCGGATTCAGCGACGAGGCTGATCACGCGCAGGTCCTGCTCGGTGATCGGCACCGAGGCGTCGACGAGCATGATCGCGACCTCGGAAGCCTCCAGCGCCGACTTCGTCCGCAGCGACGCGTAGAACTCGGTGCCGGTGGCATTGGAGACCTTGCGGCGCAGACCGGCGGTGTCGACGAACTTCCAGGTCTTGCCGCCCAGCTCGACCAGCGAGTCGACCGGGTCGACGGTGGTGCCCGCGACATCGTGGACCACCGAACGCTCGTCGCCCGCCAGCTTGTTGAGCAGGCTGGACTTGCCGACGTTCGGCTTGCCGACCAGCGCCACGCGACGCGGACCCGCGACAGCGGTGCCTTCACGCGGGGTCTCCGGCAGCGCGCTGAGCACGTCGTCGAGCAGGTCACCGGTGCCACGGCCGTGCGCGGCCGAGACCATGCGCGGCTCGCCGAGCCCGAGCGACCACAGCGAGGCAGCCTCGAGTTCGACCTTCTGATCGTCGACCTTGTTGGCCACCAGGATCACCGGGATCTTGGAGCGGCGCAGCTTGCGCACCGCGGCCTCGTCGGTGGTGGTCGCGCCGACCGTGGCGTCGACGACGAGCAGGATCGCGTCAGCGGTCGCCATCGCCACCTCTGCCTGGCGCGCGACATGGGCTTGCAGGCCCTTGGCGTCGGGCTCCCAACCGCCGGTGTCCTGCACCATGAAGCGGCGCCCGGCCCAGTTGGCCTCGTACGAAATGCGGTCACGGGTCACCCCGGGAACGTCTTCGACCACCGCTTCGCGTCGGCCGAGGATGCGGTTGACCAGGGTCGACTTACCCACATTGGGGCGCCCGACCACGGCCAGCGTCGGCATCGCGATGTGCTGTTCGCCGTCACCGTCCCCATCGATATCGAGGACTTCCCATTCGGACTCGTCGGTCCAGGTTCCGTCGCCAACGAGAATCTCTTCGATCATCGCGGACCTCCTGTCGTGGCCGAAAGCTGCTGAGCCACCACGCGATACAGCTCCTCGATGGTCTGCGCCATCGTCAGATCACTGGTGTCGACGAGCACCGCGTCGGCGGCGGGGCGCAACGGCGACACTGTGCGGGTGGAGTCGAGGGTGTCGCGGCGCTGCACGTCGGCCAGCACGGCCGCGTAATCGTCGCCGCGGCCCTCGCGGATGTTCTGAGCATTGCGCCGCTCGGCGCGTGCCTCCGCGGAGGCGGTGAGATAGATCTTGGCGTCGGCGCCGGTGAGCACGACGGTGCCGATATCGCGGCCTTCGACCACGATGCGTCCCGACATCGCCGCGATCTCACGCTGCAGGGCGACGAGCTGCTCGCGCACCTGCGCCACCGCGGAAACCGCCGAGACGGCCTTGGTGACGGCGTCGCCGCGGATCTCGTCCGAGACGTCTTCCCCGTCGAGTTCGACGACCTCATGGCTGGGATCGGTGCCGATGGAAAGCGGCAGTGCCGCAACGGTTTCCGCGATCGCGACCGCATCGGTCAGCTCCACACCCGAGCGCAGCACGCGCAGCGTCGCGACCCGGTACATGGCACCGGTGTCGAGGTAGCGGGCGCCGAGGCGCGCCGCGAGACGACGCGACACGCTGGACTTGCCGGTGCCGGAGGGTCCGTCCATCGCGACGACGAGCGTCGCGTCACCGGTCATCCGGTCGCCGGCGAACTCCAAGGGAAAGTCCACACCGTTCACAGCTGTACCGCCTCGTAGAGTTTGCCGATCTCGTCGCGGCCGAGCACCCGCAGCGTGCCGGGACGCTGGTCACCCAGAGCCACCGGGCCGAGGTGGGTACGCACCAGCCGGATCACCGGGTGGCCGACCTCGTCGAGGAGCCTACGCACGATGTGCTTGCGGCCCTCGTGCAACACGAGCTTCACCAGCGACCGGCCCTGGTAGGCCTCGAGCACCATGAACTTGTCGACCTTGGCCGGCCCGTCCTCGAGCTCGACGCCTTCGCGCAGGCGCTTACCGACCAAGCGGTAGTTCACCTCGCCGTCGACGGTGGCCAGGTAGGTCTTGGGCACCTCGAACGAGGGGTGCATCAGTCGATGCGCCATCTCGCCGTCATTGGTGACAAGTAGCAGGCCCTCGGTGTCGGCATCGAGACGGCCGACGTGGAACAGGCGCTGACCGGCGGCGATCCGCTCGGCGATGATATCGCCGACGCACGGGCGCCCCAGATCGTCGGACATGGTGGACTGCCAGCCCTTGGGCTTGTTCAGCACCAGGTGCACCAGTTCGTCGCGCACGACCACGCGGGTGCCGTCGACGCGCACCACCGCGTTCTCGGCGTCGATGCGCAGACCCTGCTCACGCACGATCTTGCCGTCGACCTCGACGCGACCGGCGGCGATCATCTCCTCGGCGGCCCGGCGCGAAGCCACGCCCGCCTTGGCGAGGACCTTCTGCAGGCGTTCGCCTTCGCCCCATGGGAGCTTCTTGGGGCCCTCGGTGACGTCGGAGTGCTGGTGCCGCGCGGGCTTGGCGTTGTTCAGGATCGTCGGAGCGACGACCTTCTTCTGCGGCTTCGCGGTCTTCTTGCGAGCCGCGAAGGCCTGGGCGCCGGCCGGAGCGCCGCTGCGCTGACCAGCCGTGCCACCACGCTGTCCGCGATCGGCGTCACCCCGTGGGTAGCCGCCACCGCTGGCGGCACCGGGGCTGCGGCGGTCGTCACGCTGGTAGCCACCGGCAGACGGGCCACGACGGTCGCCACCGGCAGGGGCGCCGCGACGATCATCACGCTGGTAACCGGAGGAGGCTCCGCGACGGTCACCACCGGTCGGGGCGCCACGTCGGTCATCACGCTGGTAGCCACCGGTAGACGCGCCGCGACGATCGTCACGCTGGTAGCCACCCCCGGTGGAACCACGACGACCACCGGACTCGGCGTCACGCTGGAAGCTACCGGCGGACCGGGCAGCTGTCTGATTACCGCGCTGGAAGCCACCCGCGCCGGTGCCGCGGCGGCTGGGTGCCGCTGCGCGGGAGCCACCCTGCCCGGTGCGCGCACCCTCGCCACGGTTACCCGCGGTTCGATTCGCGCCACTTCGGGGCTGGTCGCTGCGACTTCTTCGATCCGGTGTGCCATCTCGGCGAGCGGAATTATTCATCTGTCCTGTCAATCGTCAGTGCCGGGGTCCCTGTCGGACTCGGCGGGTTTGTTCAGCTTGGTGACTGTCAATCGTCGGTGCCGAGATCCATGTCGGACTCGGCGGGTTTCTTCAGCCTGGTGAACCGGGGATCGGTTTCCAGGCTCTCGCTGATCTCGTCGATCAGATCGACGCCGGGAAGCAGCGGCGCCAGCAGTGGCAGGTCGCCGAGTGAGGCGAGCCCGATCCGTTCGAGGAACAACTCGGTGGTGCGGTACAACGTGCCGTTGGTTTCGGGGTCCTGACCCGCTTCCGCGATCAAGCCTCTGGCCAGCAGCGTGCGCATCACTCCGTCGACGTTCACTCCTCGGACCGCGCTGACCCGCATGCGGGTCACCGGCTGGCGGTAGGCGACTACCGCCAAGGTTTCCAAGGCGGCCCGGGTCAGTTTCGTCCGGGCCCCGTCGAGCAGTACCCGCTCGACATAGGGCGCGTACTCCTGTCGAGTATAGAAGCGCCATCCGTCACCGACGAAACGCAGGTCGATGCCGCTACCCCGCGCGGACAGCTCAGCCGCCATCGCGCGCAGCACCGGTTCGACGCGCTCTGTGGTGTCGTCCAGGGCCGCTGCCAGCTGTTCTGTCGGCGCCGGGGCGTCGACAACGAGCAACATCGCCTCGAGCGCCGAGCGCAATTCGAGGTCGTCTAGCGGCTCAGAGGTGAATTCCGCCACTGCCTCTGTCATGCTGCGCCTTCCTGGCTGATCGAGGGCCCTCCGTGGTCACGCTCCGCTACCGCCTCCGCGCCTGACCCGATCATCCGTAGTCCTCCTCGAAAGTCAATGCCGCCGCCTCAGCGTCCGGGTCGAGCTCCCCGAGCCAACTGACCGCGAGAGGCCCGAGCGGATCGGGTTGGTCGAAAGCGATGGTTTTGCCCCGATACAACTCCAGCAACGCCAGAAACCTCGCCACGATTTCCACCGGGACTGTGCAGTCGACCACCAATTCGGCGAACGTCGTCCACCCGCCGGGCCCGCGTTCCTTCAACAGCGCCAGCACCAGCTCGGCCTGTTCGGCGACCGAGATGGTGTGCATGTGCAGATGCCCGAGCCCGACTTCGGCGATCGGGCGTGGTCGAAACGCCGCCGCCGCGATCTCGGCGAACGCGGCGATATCCACCCCGAGGGTGACCTCGGGCAGCAGCCCCTCGAACTGTTCCTCGAGCGCCACCGAGCGCGGATACCGACGCAGCGCCGCGGCTTCCAGCTCGGCGAGCAGCTCGGCCACCTGCTTGAACGCGCGGTATTGCAGCAACCGCGCGAACAGCAGGTCACGAGCGTCGAGGAGTTCGAGGTCGTCGGCGTCGGTCATCTCGCCCGACGGCAGCAGCCGTGCGGCCTTGAGGTCGAGCAAAGTGGCGGCCACGACGAGGAATTCGGTGGTCTGATCGAGAATCTTGTCCGCGCGCAGCTTGGTGTTCTCGGCCAGCTCGGCGGTCAATGCCTTGGTGTAGGCGATGAATTCGTCGGTGACCTGATGCAGCGCGATTTCGGTGACATCGAGTTTGCGCGAGCTGATCAACGTCAGCAGCAGATCGAACGGCCCCTCGAAATTGGTGAGCCGCAAGTGAAAACCGGGTTTCTCCGCGGCCGGCACCGCGTCTTCGGGTACTGCTTGCACCGCAGGTGTAGCTCCGATCACCGGCCAGACCGGTGGATGACTTCACGTGCCATCGCTCGATACGACTCGGCGCCGCCCGATTTCGGCGACCAGGTGGTGATCGGCTCACCGGCCACGCTCGCGTCGGGGAAGCGCACGGTGCGCGAGATGGCGGTGTCGTAGACCAGATCACCGAACACCTCGACCACGCGCGACATCACCTGACGCGAATGCAGCAGGCGCGCATCGAACATGGTGACCACGATGCCGTAGAGGCTCAGTCGCGGGTTGAGCCGGTCGCGCACCTTCTCGACGGTGTCGTTGAGCAGGGCGAGGCCGCGCAGCGAGAAGTACTCGCATTCCATCGGAATGATCACGCCGTCGGAGCAGGCCAGCGCGTTGACCGTGAGCAGGCCGAGCGAGGGCTGGCAGTCGATGAGAATGTAGTCGTAGCGATCTCGCACATCGTGGAGGGCGCGGCCGAGCGACTGTTCGCGGCCGACCTCGTTGACCAGCTGAATCTCGGCGGCGGAGAGGTCGATGTTGCTGGGTAACAGGTCCATGCCGTCGACTTTGGTGGTCTGGAGCACGTCGTCGACCTTGGCTTTACCGCCGATCAGCAGGTCGTGCACGGTGAGTTCGAGATCGTGGTGTGCGACACCGAGCCCGGCCGAGAGCGCACCCTGCGGGTCGAGGTCTACGAGCAGCACCCGGCGACCGTATTCGGCCAGTGCCGCACCGAGGTTGATGGTCGAGGTGGTTTTTCCGACCCCGCCCTTCTGGTTGCACATCGCCACGACGAGTGCGTCGCCATGTCGCTGGACCTGTGGTGGATCGGGTACCAGTCGCAGCGGGCGGCCTGTCGGGCCCATCTCGACGGCCTCGGCGACCTGGTCCGGTCCACCGTCCCACGGTGTTTCCGCTGTCGTCACGATCCGCTGCTCCTTATACGTTTCCTTGCCGGTAACCCCTGTCGAGGGTAGCGAGGCCGATCCGGGACCGGCTCGCTTTCGTACGTCCAACTCTGGGTAGACGCTACCGCTCGGACCGGTGAGGTACGGCATGGCAACGCCGGGCGTGTTCGCACGATACCTGCTCAGCGCGTACCGGTGGGTACGGTTCACGTGGCACGCGGATGGGCGGTGGCCCATACTTCGCGCAGGGTGCTCACCGTGACGAGGGTGTAGATCTGGGTCGTGGTCACCGACGCGTGGCCGAGCAGTTCCTGCACCACCCGCACGTCGGCGCCGCCGTCGAGCAGGTGGGTGGCGAAGGAGTGCCGCAGGGTGTGCGGTGAGACCGTCGCCCCGATCCCGGCACGTTCGGCGGCGGTCTGCAACACCTGCCATGCGCTCTGCCGGGACAGTCTGCCACCGCGAGCATTGAGGAAAAGCGCTCCGCCGGAACGTTTTCCGCTCGCGGCCAGGGTGGGACGGCCGCGCACCAGGTACGCGTCGACGGCGGCGAGGGCCGGGCGGCCGATCGGGACGAGGCGCTGTTTTCCGCCCTTACCGTGCAGCACCACACAGCGTTGCTCGGCGTCGATATCGTCGACGTCGAGCCCGACCATTTCCGAGATCCGCGCGCCCGTGGAGTAGAGCAGTTCCAGCAGACCTCGGTCGCGCAGTCCGCGCGGTCCCCCGTCGGAGCCATCCGGTTCGCCGCCCACCGACTCGAGAAGTCGCAGAACCTGGTCGTAGGGCAGCGCTTTGGGCAACCGCCGACCCGGCGCGGGTGGTTTCACCGCGTGCGCCACATCGGTGTCGGTAATGCCTTCTGCGGCGGCGAACCGGTGCAGTCCGCGGACCGCGATCAACGCCCGCGCCACCGAACCGACGGCCAGCGCGGGGTGATCGGTGCCGCCGGAACGCAACGCCATGGTGAATTCGGCGACGTCGCCTTGGGCCACCGCGCCCAAGCTCTCGACGCCGCGACCGGCGAGGAAATTCCGGTAGCGGGCCAGATCACGACGGTAGGCACCGAGGGTATTGCGCGCGGCTCCGCGCTCGACCGCCAAATGGTCGAAGTAGGCGTCTATCTCCCGCTCGAGCACGCCACTGCCCCGTCTACTCCCCGCCGACCACCGCGGCGGGACCCGCCACCGAAGCGCGGGCCGCCGCGGTGCTCACGCGTGGTTACCGCGAGCCGGTGCGGACCGCGCATCGGCTGCCTTGCGCCGCAGGAACGTCGTCGGCTGACCGGGCCACGGCGCGTCGGCGGCGCGCATCGACACCCCGCCCGCCCGCGCCGCGGCATAAGCGAGCACGCCGGCGACCGCGGTCGCGTTCACGATCTCCCCCGCGAGCGCGGCTCGCACCGCCTCGTCGAGCGGCATCCGCACCAGTTCCAGGTCCGCTTCCTCGTGCTCGGGATCGGGCCGGTCGGTGGCGCTGAGACCGGTCGCGAAGAACACCCGAAGCGCCTCGTCGGTGAAGCCCGGCGACAAGGCCACATCCACCAGCACCGACCACTGCGCGGCGGCGAGGCCCGTCTCCTCGGCCAGCTCACGCTTGGCCGCGGTGAGCGGGTCCTCACCCTCGATATCGAGCAGCCCGGCAGGCAGTTCCAGCAGCCGGGTACCGATCGGATGCCGATACTGCCGGATCAGCACCACATTGCCGTCGTCGTCGAGCGCGAGCACCGCGACAGCACCGTGATGCTCGATGACCTCACGCTCGGCGACGCGCCCGTCCGGCATCCTGACCTGATCCTGACGCAAGGCCAGGATCGCGCCGCTGTAGAGCACCCGGCTCGACACCGTCTCGAAGTCGTGACTACCGGGCTCGCTCATGCGTTCCTATCGCCGATTTTCCTAGGCTTCCGCGGCCTGCTCCGCGAGCTCTTCCTCCGGGAAGTCTACGGGAAGGCGTTCGGCCAGTTTGTATTTCAACGCGGCGTTGATCAGCGCCGCGAACAGCGGATGCGGCCGGGTCGGACGGCTCTTGAGCTCCGGATGCGCCTGGGTGGCGACGAAGAACGGATGCACCGAAGCCGGGTATTCGACGAACTCCACCAGGTGCCCGTCGGGCGAGGTGCCGGAGAAGACCAGCCCGCTCTTGGCGATGGCGGCGCGGTAGGAGTTGTTCACCTCGAACCGGTGCCGGTGCCGCTCGGACACGTTCTCGGTGCCGTACGCCTGCGCGACGACCGAGCCCTTCTTCAAGGTCGCGGGGTAGGCACCCAGGCGCATGGTGCCACCCAGATCGGCTTCACCAGCGACGACGTCTTCCTGATCGGCCATGGTCGAGATCACCGGGTTCTTGGTCTCGGGCTCGAATTCCGCCGAGTTCGCGTCGGCGATACCGACCGAACGCGCCGCCTCGATAACCACACACTGCAGACCGAGGCACAGGCCGAGCAGCGGGATACCACGGTGGCGGGCGTAGCCGATCGCGCCGAGCTTGCCCTCGATACCGCGAATACCGAATCCACCGGGGATCAGCACGGCGTCGACATCACGCAGCGCCGCGATGGCACCGGCTTCGGTTTCGCACTCGTCCGAGGGCACCCAGCGGATGTTCACCTTGGCACGATGCGCGAAACCACCCGCACGCAGCGCCTCGGTCACCGACAGGTAGGCATCGGGCAGATCGACGTACTTGCCGACCAGCGCCACCTCGACGGTCTCGCGCGGGGAATGCACGCGATCGAGCAGATCACCCCACACCGCCCAATCCACGTCGCGGAACGGCAGCCCGAGCTTGCGCACCACATAGGCATCGAGGCCCTCGCTGTGCAGCACCTTCGGGATGTCGTAGATCGACGGCGCGTCCGGCGTGGAAATGCACGCCTCCACATCGACGTCACACATCAACGCGATCTTGTTCTTGAGACCCTGCGGCACCTCACGGTCACAACGCAGGATCAGCGCGTCGGGCTGGATACCGATATTGCGCAGCGCGGCCACCGAATGCTGGGTCGGCTTGGTCTTGAGCTCACCCGAGGGCGCCAGATACGGCACCAGCGACACATGCAGGAAGAACACATTGTCGCGACCCACATCGTGACGGATCTGGCGGGCCGCCTCGAGGAACGGCTGCGACTCGATGTCACCGACGGTGCCACCGATCTCGGTGATCACCACATCCGGCACATGCCCCTCGAGATCAGGACCCTGCATCGCCAGGATGCGATTCTTGATCTCATCGGTGATATGCGGAATGACCTGCACCGTATCGCCCAGATACTCGCCGCGACGCTCCTTGGCGATCACCGTCGAATAGATCTGGCCCGTGGTCACGTTCGCGTCCATCGTGAGATCGCGATCGAGGAAACGTTCGTAGTGACCCACGTCCAGGTCGGTCTCGGCGCCGTCTTCGGTGACGAACACCTCGCCGTGCTGGAACGGGTTCATGGTGCCCGGATCGACATTGAGATACGGGTCGAGCTTCTGCATCGTCACCCGCATGCCGCGCGCGGTCAGGAGCTGACCGAGGCTGGAGGCGGTGAGACCCTTACCCAATGAGGAGGCGACGCCACCGCTCACGAAGATGTGCTTGGTGGCATTCTTAGCCTGATTCCGTTGATGACCCACGGACCACCACTGTACCGCTAGTCCGCCTCTCCGCGTATTTTGCCGGTCGTTTGCGGGCCCGCGTGTTGGTTTGCCGGGCCTGCGGAGAGGGGTTCGAGACTTCTGGACGTGCCCGGTGAGTTACCCATGTTCTTGCGAGATCAGGAGTTCTGTCCTGAGTGCGAGTCGCGGGAGCTCGCGTCGGGAAGGTGGTGAGGTTCTCAATCAGCGGGGCATGGCTACCAGAGTGAGGGAGGTCGCTGATGTGCCTGTTCCGTAGCGGCCTGCGCCGCCGGTGAGTTGTTCTGTCAGGGCGAGTGTTGTTGTTACTCGGCCTATTTCGCGGTCTACGTTGTCGACTGTCGTGACTGTTGTTGACAGGGGGGCCTGGGCTCTTACGGTGGCTATGGCGGCGTTGTTCTCGGCGGCGCCTGCGCGGCCTGCTAGGACTGTTCCCGCGGCTCTTGCTCGGAGGGCGCCGGTGAAGCGGGCGATAGTCGCGCCCTGGCCGGTGTCGGGTTCGACACCGTTGCCGGTGATGACCACGGCTAGTTGCGCGGGTCTCGTCGGGGGGTCGGTGTAGGTGAGGAAGTCGCCGCCTCGGAGGGTTTCGAGGATGAGGGACAGTTCCTGGGGGGTGCTGCGGGGGTGGTTGGTTGTGGGGTCTTGGAGCAGGGCAAGGCCGAGGAGGTCGCCTGCGAGGCTGCCCTGGTCTACGGCGCCGGTGTTCAGTTGAGCGCCCGCGGGGACGATGTTGGTCAGGGTGGAGCGCATGCGGTCGCCCTCCCCCGCGTCGACGAAAGACTCGGTGAGGGCGATACGGCCGGTCACTGTGGCGCCTGCTGTCCGCAGGGACTCGCTCACGCCGTCGATATCGGCGGGGTCGGCGTCGGGGGTGGTGAGGACGACGACCGTGCGGTCGGCCAGGGTGCCGTTCAGGATTCGGGCTGCCGAGCCCGCGATGAACTGGTCGGCGGCGTCGAGACGGGCGGCGAGTTGGGCGTTCTGGGTGGTCAGCGCGTCTACCTGGGTGTTCAGGTCGGTTTTGTCCGACCGCAGGCCCGCGAGCATGTCGCCGGCGAGGGTGTGTGAACCGAGCACCACCCCGACCGCGAGCGCGAGGAAGATCGCCGCGATCGAGATGGCGTGCTGACGCAGCGAGATCACAGCAGACCACGCACCCACAGGACGAAGCTGTTCCAGTACTCGATCGCCCAGTCCAGTACCTCGGAGCCGTTGCGCGAGGCCAAGATCACCACCACGATCGCCACGAGCGCGGCCAGCACCACCAGCGCCAACGCGGCACCGGCGGAACGGTGGCGGTACAGGGTCGACACCGCGTTCGCGTCCACCAGTTTCGCGCCGACCTTCAACCGGGTCAGGAAGGTGGCCGGGTTGCTGTCACGACGACCACGGTCGAAGAAATCCTCGAGCGACGCGGGGGCGCCCGCCAGCACGATGAGTGACGCGCCGTGATGATCGGCGAGCATCAGTGCCAGGTCGGTCGGCGAACCCGAGGACGGGAACGTGGTGGCACCGATGCCGAGATCCTGGATCCGCTCCAGCCCCTTCGCGTGCCCGTCGGTGTCGGCGGGCAGGATCATCTCGGCGCCGGATTTCAATGTCTCCGTGCTGATTTCGTCGGGATCGCCGACGATCAGGTCGGGCGTGTATTTGAGCTTGCGCAACGTGTCGGCGCCGCTGCCGACACCGATCAGGATCGGCGCGTACTCCTTGATGAACGGCTTGAGACGCTGCAACTCCGCGAGATGGCCGGAGCCGTCGGCGATCACGACCACATGCCGGTTACGCATGTTCAGCTCGATATCGGGCACCCCGACACCGTCGATCAGCAGTGCGCTCTCGGTGCGCACGAATTCGGTGGTGTTGCCCGCGAACGCGTCGAGGTGGTCGGCAAGACCGTTGCGCGCCTCGATCATCCGGTCGGCGATGGCCGACTCGTCGAACTCGATGCCCTCGACCAGAACCTCGGGTTCCTTCTTGGTCAGCTTGTCGGCGTAGACGATGCCGGCGTCGATGCGAACCTTGGCGCCGTCCTTGATCCTGCCGAACGCGTCGGAGGACACCGTGTCCATCAGCACGATCCCGTTGGCCACCAACACTTCCGGTCCCAGATTGGGATACCGCCCGGAAATCGACGGGGAGGTGTTGATCACCGCGAGCACCCCCGCCTCGACCAGCCGGTCGGCGGTGTGGCGGTCCAGGTCGGTCTGGTCGAGGACGACCACATCCCCCGGCCCGACCCGCCTCAGCAATCGCCCGGTATCGCGATCCACCCGGGCGATCCCGGCGACACCGGGCAACGTTTCCGTGTTCCGTGACAACAACGCCGGCATCTTCATGGGGCCGATGATGAAGCGAAACCCTCAACCTTTGGTGGAGGCGCGCCGAACCACCGCTCGCATTCGTCACTGTGACCGATCGACGCCACCGCTACCGAGTTCACGGGCCTGAGACCACGGTCGCCGATCCTGGTCGGCTTTCGGCGTCCACAGCTCGATCAACGCCCCGATCACGACGCTCGCCCGGAGCGGAGCGGTTGAGCGCTACCGGCCATTGAGCACAATCTGCACCAGGAGTTCGAGCTGGTCTGTGATGCGATCAAGGGGTTGGGTGCTGCGTTGCGCGCGACACATCGCCACGCTTCCTTCGACGGCGGCGATGATCAAGGTGGCGGTGCGTTCCGCGTCGGGCCGCTCGGCACCGTGTGCGCACAACGACATCGCGAGCAGTTCGGCCCACTTCACGAAGGCCGCCGCTGCCGCTTCGCGAGGAGCCCCCTCGGCATCCGGCGAGTCTTCGATGGAGACTGCGAGGACGGGACAGCCCGCATGGAAGTCAGTGTCCACCACGATCTTCCGCCACATGCGAAGAAAGGCGTTCAGCCCGTCGACGGGACCATTGCCGAGCTCACGCTCCAGCACCGACGCGGTTAGGTCGCCCGCGTAGGTGACCGCCTCGGTGGCCAGTTGCGTTTTGCCGCCGGGGAAGTAGTGATAGGTCGACCCCAACGGCGCGCCCGCGTGTTTCGCTAGATCGCGCACGCTCGTAGCACCGAGGCCGCGGCGACGGATCAGGTCGGCGGCACCCACCACCAGCTTCTGGCGCGAATCCGGAGAATCCGCTGGTTTGCTCGGCACGCTCACCTCCCTGGCTATAACAACCGTCATATAGTAGCGTTCCATAATTATAACGAGCGTCATAAGATGTCCGACCCCGCCCGAAGGAGCGCATCATGCCGATGATTCATCTGACCAGCCCCGCCGGGGCGCTGGCCGCCGAGGCGCGCGCCGAGTTGATGAAGTCGCTGCCCGCGGCGCTGCTGAAATGGGAAGGCGCGCCCGACAACGCGTTCTTCCGCGCACAGGCTTGGTGCCGCATCGAGGAGGTCGCCGACGGCGGCTTCGCGGCACTCGAAGACGAGCTCGCCCGGTTCCTGGTGAAAGTGACAGTTCCGGCGGGTGGACTCTCGGAGCGCCGCAAAGCCGGACTCGTCAAGGAGGTCACCGACCTGATCCTCGCCGCGGCAGGCCTCACCGAAGCTGATGCCCTGCGCGTGTGGGTGCTCGTCCACGACCAGCCCGAGGGCACCTGGGGCGCGGCGGGCACCATAGTGAAGTTCCAGGAACTCGCCGCACTCGCGCAGGGGCGGCGCGCGGATGCGTGAGCTGCAGTTCATCCGCACCGGACACCTGGAGTGGCGGGAACGCCCGACCCCGGTGCTCCAGGATTCGCGCGACGCGCTGGTGCGTCCATTTGTCGCTGGGCGCTGCGACGGCGACACGATGCCGATCCACCGCCACGTCTCGCGGGCAATGCAACTCGGCCTGCGAACCGGACTGATCGATCCGGCGGTCGCGAGTGTTTGCGGGCCGGTCCCGTTCCAGGGGCCGTTCGCGATCGGGCATGAGTGCGTCGCCGAGGTGATCGAGGTCGGCGCCGACATCACCACGCTGCGCCGTGGTGATGTGGTCGTGGTCCCGTGGTCGGTGTCGTGCGGCGACTGCCGCGAATGCCTCAGGGGGCTCACCGCGAAGTGCACCACCACCCGCACCTCGACGCTGGCGGCCTTCGGGTTCGGACCGGCGAGCGGTTCCTGGGGCGGCATGGTCGCCGACCTGCTGCGCATCCCTTTCGCGGACCACATGCTCGTGCCGGTTCCCGCCGGCGTCGACCCCGTCCGGGTAGCGGCAGCTAGCGATAACCTCGCCGACGCCTGGCGTTGCGTCGTCCCGCCGCTGCGGCACCGCCCGGGAGGCAAGGTCCTCGTCCTCGGCGGTGCCGCACAGAGCATCGGACTGTATGCGGCAGGTCTCGCGGTCCGGCACGGAGCGGAGGTCGTCGACTATGTCGACCACCGGCCCGAACGACTCGCAATCGCCGAAAAGCTCGGCGCCCGAGCATCTGCTGCGGCTTCGAAGCGCCGTCTGCGGCACTCCGATATCCCGCGCGGCGACTACGACATCGCCGTGGAGGGCACATCGACGGCCACCGGTGTCGATCTCGCCCTGCGCTCGCTTGCTCCGGGCGGGTTCTGCCAGCCCGTCGGCTATTACCTACCGCCGGGCACCAAGGTTCCACTCATGCACATGTACGCCAACGACGCCACCTTGAAGATCGGCGTCTCCAACGTACGACCGGTCCTGCCCGAACTCCTAGATTTCCTTGCGCGACAAGACTTCCCAGCCGAGCTGGTTACCACTCTCACCGCCGACTGGGAGGACGCACCCCAGGCCTACACGGCCCACACCACCAAACTGGTCCTGCGCCGTGACCGTGTCCACACCGCCGAAACGAATCAGGGATAGGACGCACCGCACCACGGCGGCCAGATCGGAACGGTCGCGACAACTACCCGTATGCTCCGGGTCACAGATATTTCGGACAGGAGACACATACATGGCACGCAGCACCGTCGAGACGGTTTTCGACGCACCTCGCGACATCGTCTACCGCCTCTTTACCGAGCGTGAGAGCGTCAGCCCGTACCTGCCGGTCCAGGTCAAGCTCGTCAAAGCGGGCGATCCGGCCACCGGCGTCGGTGCCCAGCACGTGCTCGGCTTCGGCAAGGCAGGCGTCACCGAGGAGATCACCGCGCTGGTCCCCGGCGAGCGAATGGAATACAAGATCGTCAAGGGTGCGCCGGTCAAGCGCCATGTCGGCATCATCACCTTCGCCGATACCAGTGAGGGCGGCACCCGCGTGGTGTACACGATGGAGTCCGAGCCGTCGCTGCCCGTGCCCGCGCCGGTGCTCGAGTTCGGCCTGCGTCAGCTGACCAACCAGCTCATCGGCGGCGTGCGCAAAGCCCTGCGGTAATCCTGGAGCGCTGGCGCGCTCGAGTTCGCGACCCCGCCGGTCCCGCAGTTGCGGCGCATGCGCTTCGAGCCCGCAACTGCGAGACGGCCGCGAACCGCCGCTGCGTCGCGGGCCCTCCTCGAGGTCGGGTCGTGCCGGGCGGGGAATGCCGTCATGACGGACTCGGAGCTGCGGGGATCGCTGGTTCAGGCAGGTAGCCGTTCAGCTCGCGCGGTTTCGAGTAGTTCTTCCGCGTGCGCACGGCCGGTCTCGGTGTCGTCGAGACCCGCGAGCATGCGTGCCAGTTCCACTACTCGTTCGTCGTCGGTCAGCGTGCGAACACCGCTGTCCACCTTGCCTTTTCCGTCGTCGGACTTGTTCACCACCAGGTGGGTGTCGGCGAAGGCCGCTACCTGTGGAAGGTGGGTCACGACGATGACCTGGTGGGTGCGGGCCAGGCGCGCCAATCGTTTGCCGATCTCCACCGCGGCCCGGCCACCGACACCGGCGTCGACCTCGTCGAACACCATGGTCGCGCCGTGATCGGACCCGGCGAGCACCACCTCGAGTGCGAGCATCACCCGCGAGAGTTCACCGCCGGAAGCGCTCTTGCTCAACGGCAGCGACTGCGCGCCGGAATGCGCGGAGAGCCGGAATTCCACTTCATCGCAGCCGTTGGACCCGGCATGTAGCTGCACCCCGCCGATCTCGAGCGGCGCCGAATCCTGGGCACTGGCCGGTAGCGGACGGACTTGGACTTCCAAGCGCGCCTTGCCCATCGCCAGGCCACCGAGCTCGGTACTCACCGCGCTCGCCAGCTTGCCCGCCGACTTGGCGCGCGCGGCACTGAGTTTGCGTGCCGCTTCCCGCACCTTGCCCGCGGCGGTCTCGACCTCGTCGGCCAGCTTGGCCAGCGCGTCCTCGGACACATCGAGCGAATCCAGGCGCGAGCGCGACTCGTCGGCCCACGCGATCACGCCGTCGATATCGGACGCGTATTTACGAGTCAGGGATTTGAGCTCGGCCTGACGGTTGAGCATCGAGTCCAGCGCACTGGGATCGGACGGCAATTCCGACAGATAGCTGCTGAGTTCGGTGGCCACGTCGACCACCACCGCGATCGCCTCGCCCAGACGTGGAGCCAGCGCGGCCAGCGCTGGGTCGTCGGCGGAATCCAGGCGGGCGCGGGCACCACCGAGCAGATCGAGCACGCCACCGCCGTCGGCCGGTGCGTCGGTCGGACCAGACAGTGACTCGTGCGCGGCGACGCCGGCCTCGCGCAACGAATCGAGATCGCTGAGCCTGCGGATCTCGGCGACCAGGCGGGTGTCCTCACCGGGTTCGGGCGCGATGCCGTCGATTTCGGTGAGCGAATACTTGAGTCGATCGGCCTCTAGCGCCAATTCCCTACTGTGCGCGGTGCGTTCGAGTAGTTCGGTGCGCGCGTCCAGCCAGGACCGACGGTGCACTTGATACTTGCGCAGCAGTCCCGCGACGCCGTCGCCGGCGAATTGGTCGAGTGCCGACAGTTGCTGTTCTGGCCGCTGCAACCGCAACTGGTCGTTTTGTCCGTGCACGGTCAGCAGCCGGGAGGTGAACTCGCCGAGCACCGCGGCGGGCACCCCGCGCCCACCCAGGTGTGCGCGCGAGCGTCCGTCGCTGTTGACGGTGCGGACCGCGATCACGCTGCCGTCCTCGTCGGCTTCGGCGCCCGCCGATTCCAGCACTTCCCCGACCGCCGCGCGCGCTGCCTCGTTCACGTCGTCGACGACGAAACGGCCCTCCACCACGGCTTTCGCCGCGCCGAGGCGTACTCGACCCGCGTCAGCGCGAGCACCACTGAGCAGGTGCAGGCTGGTGACAACCATGGTCTTGCCCGCACCGGTCTCGCCGGTGAGCACGGTCAGACCGGCATGGAACTGTGCGGTGGCCGTCGAGATGACACCGAGTCCGTCAATCCTGATCTCTGTCAGCATCAGTGCTCTTCCGTTCGCTGTCTGCCCCGCCAGCCGGTGACCGGCAGCCGGAACTTGCGCACCATCCGGTCGGCGAAGGGCGCCGAATCGAGCCGCACCCAACGTACCGGCCGTTCGCCGCGCACCACTTCGGCGCGGCCGCCACGCGGTAACGCGAGAGTGCGCCTGCCGTCGAGGAACACGATCGCATCGTGCCCGGTCGCCACGGTTTCCACCGCGATGAGCGATTCCGGGCTGGTCACCAGTGGCCGCGCGAACAATGCGTGGGCGTTGCTCGGGATCACCAACATCGCCTCGAGTTCGGGCCACACCACCGGCCCGCCCGCCGAGAACGCGTAGGCGGTCGACCCGGTGGGGGTGGAAATGAGGATGCCGTCGCAGCCGAACGCCGAGACGGGCCGCCCGTCCACTTCGAGCACCACTTCCAGCACACCCATCCGCTGCGCGTTCTCGAGGCTGGCCTCGTTGAGCGCCCAGCCACGTTCGACGATCGTGTCGTCGACGCGCACGGTGACGTCGATGGTCATCCGGTCTTCCACCTGGTAGTCGCGATCGACCACCTGCGAGAGTGCCTCGTCGAGGTTCTCGGCCTCGGCTTCGGTGAGAAAGCCGATGCGGCCCAGGTTGATTCCGAGCACCGGCACGCCCGCGGGCCTGCCGAGTTCGGCCGCGCGCAGGAAGGTGCCGTCACCGCCGAGGGCGAGCACCATCTCACAGCCCTGCGCCGCGGACGGGCTGTGCGGCACCACGCGTACCGGGTACCCGGCTTCGTCGGAGAACCGGGTGCTGTCGGCCTCGTCGGCCAGCACCCGCAGGCAGATGCCCGCTTCGGCGAAGATCTTCGCCACCCGGTGCGCGGTCTCGATGATTTCCGCGCGGCCGGGATGGGCGACGAGCAGGATCTCCCTGCCGCCGGCGTGCGTACTCACTGCGGACCCTCCTCGACAGCGTGCGCGACCAGCGCCCGCACCTGTTCGGCGTCGTAGTCGAACGGGCCGACCTTGCGCAGCCACAGGAAGTACTCGACATTGCCCGACGGACCCGGCAGCGGACTGGCGACCACACCAAGGGTGCGCAGTCCGAGCGCGGCCGCGGCGTTGGCCACCTCGCACACCACTTCGGTTCGCAACGCCGGGTCACGCACCACCCCGCCCGAGCCGACGCGGTCTTTGCCGACCTCGAACTGTGGTTTCACCATCGGCAGCAGATCAGCACCGTCGGCCGCGCAGGCAGCCAAGGCAGGCAGCACGAGCCCGAGCGAAATGAACGACAGGTCGCCGACGACGATTTCGACTGTGCCGCTGATGGATTCGGGGGTGATGTTGCGCACGTTGGTGCGGTCGAACACCCGGACCCGGTCGTCGTTCTGCAGTCGCCAGATCAGTTGGCCGTAGCCGACGTCGACCGCGACCACTTCGCGCGCGCCCTTGTTGAGCAGCACATCGGTGAACCCGCCGGTCGACGCGCCCGCGTCCAGACACCGCTTACCCGCGATGCTGAGCCCCTCGGGTTCGAACGCCTCGAGTGCGCCGAGCAGTTTGTGCGCACCACGCGAGGCCCACGACACCTCGTCGGGTTCTTCCCGCACGATCAGCGGGGTTCCCGTCTCCACGGCCGTCGCGGGTTTCACGGCGACAGTTCCGGCAATCAGGACGCGGCCCGCGCTGATCAGTTCGACCGCGTGTTCTCGCGATCGCGCCAATCCGCGGCGAACCAGTTCAGCGTCCACGCGCGCTCGCCTGGCCACCTCAGATCTTGTCCACTGTCGCCAGCGCGTCCACCAGGACGTCGTGCGCCTGCTCGAGGATGCGCGCACGGCGGGTGATGTCGGCACCGGTCTCGGTGTTCTCCGCCGGGCTCACGGCGGGACGCGGGCCGAGCTCGGCGAGCAGTGCATCGACGTCGGCCTTGATCCTGCTCGGATCGGCCGGTTCCTGAGGTGCCGGGACGCCGGGCAGGTGAGCGCCCGGCACGGGAATCCCGGGCCGGGGTGGCTGTGGCGCGCCGTTCGGCGGTGAACTCGCAGTACTCATCGTGACGTCAACGCTATCGGATTTCCGAATCGGCCGCGCGCACCCGTACCGCCCGGCCGGGATACTGTCGCAACAGTTCCGCGATGTCCGCAGGAGCGGCGGGCTCGGCCACGACGGCGTCGTTGAGGGCGTCGAGGGTGGCGGCGATGAAGGTAGGGATCCGGGCTGCGGGTGCGCCGATCACCTCGTCGAGCGTGCTGACTCCGGTCAGCACCAGCAGCGAGTCGAGGCCGAGGCCGTTGGCGCCCTCGATATCGGTGTCGAGACGGTCGCCGACAACCAGGGCGCGCCGGGTGCCCGCTCGCTCGATAGCGTCTTCCATCAGCGGCGCGTAGGGCTTGCCCGCGACGAGGGGTTCACGATCGGAGGCGGTGGCAAGGGCAGCGACCATCGAGCCGTTGCCAGGGGCGAGGCCACGCTCGTTGGGCAGGGTGCGGTCGGTATTGGCGGCGATCCACAGCGCGTCGGCGCGTAAGGCGTAGGCGGCTTCGGCGAGGTCGGGCCACGCGGTTGTCGGCGAGTGGCCTTGCACGACCGCGGCCGGTGGGGTGTCGCCGAACCGGCGGATGGGGTCGAGGCCGACGGCCTTCACCTCCGCGGCCAGATCGTCGGTTCCGACGACGAGCACCCTGTCACCGGGGCTCAGCCGTTCGGACAGCATGCGGGCGGCGGCTTGCGCACTGGTCACCACGTCAGCTGCGGTGGCCGGGTAGCCGAGCTCGTCCAGGTGGTGCGCCACGGCACCGGGGCCGCGCGCGGCGTTGTTGGTGACGTAGACCAAACGTTGGGCCGAAGCACCGTCCGGTACAAGCGCTGTGGGAGCGCCTTCGATGACCTCGGGTCCGCGGTACAGCGTTCCGTCCAGGTCGAGCAGCAAAGCGTCATATTGATCGCGCAGCCGGTTCATCCACCCTCACTCCGTCGTCACTGCCGGGTCGAACACATCCGCGACCCTAAGCGTAGGCACCGACAGCTTCGGTTCTCCTCGGCTGTCGAATAGCGCTCGCACCCTTCATGATCGAGCATGTGGCACGTGTTCGGGCGCAGTGTGCCTGGTTCCACGTCGAAGTCCCGCGCGTCGCGGACGGGATCATCGACCGATGTTGATGGCACTCAGCGGTTCCCGCGTGGCCATACCGGACCACTGTTCGGCGCAGAGCCGAGGGCGTCGGATGGTCCATGGGACCGCCCGCTTACTCACACCTGCTTGTTCGACAGGGCCCGCCCGAACACGCTCCAGCATGAAGAAGGCCGCAGGCCGGGAACCTCATGAAGGTCCCCTGCCTGCGGCCGTGTGCTGTCTACTGCGCGTCGCCGGTGAGTTCGGTTGCCCGTTCCTCGGCATCGGTTTCGTCGTCGAGATCGGCGGCCGCGGCATTGAGGAACCACTGCAGACCGTCATCGGTCCGACCTGCCGCCACCAATGCATCGGCGTAGGCGTAGAACAGCCGCGCGGCGGCGGAACCGGTGCGCGACGGATCCAGATCGGAAGCCTGCAGCGTCACCACGGCCTGGTCGAACTGACCCAGATCCATTCTGGCGCCTGCGACCACCATGCGCAGCTCGGCGGCTTCGTCACCGGTGAGCGTCTGCGCTTCCTCGCTGCGACCGAGCTCGATGGCCCGTTCCGGCCTGCCGAGACCGCGCTCGCAGTCCGCCATCACCGCGAGCAGCCCGGCACCGCCCGACATGCGCCGTGCGGTCCGCAGCTCCGACAGTGCCTCGGCCCACTCCTCGGCGTGGTAGGCCACCACACCGGCGGTCTCACGAACCACCGCGATGCGGCCCGCACGCTGCCGCGCGGCCCGAGCGTGTGCCAGGGCCAGGCGCGGGTCGTCTTCGAGCAGCTCGACGGCCATCACCATGTGCCGGGCCACCGAATCGGCGTTGTTCTTGTCCAGGCTCAGCAGGTCGCGGCGCACGGCCGGATCCAGATCGGAAGCCTGCACGTCCTCGGGCAGATCGGGCTCCTCGGGACGAGCCGCACGGCGATCATCCGGGCGGCCACCCGCAGCACGAGCACCTTCACCGCCACGTCGGCGATCATCGCCGCCGAAGTCACCGGACCGCCCCGCACCACCGGAGGCCGCGCCGCTACGCGGGCGGTCGTCACGGTCCGAACGAACACCGCGATCAGCGAATCCACGCCGCTCGCCGCGATCGGAGTCGGCGCGGGCACGATCGTCACGATCCGACCCGCTGGAACGGTCGTCTCGATCGGCTCCCCGCGAGCGGTCGTCGCGGTCCGACTCGGTACGGACACGGTCGTCACGATCGACGCTATGCGGGCTTTCGTCACGGTCCGAGGCGCGCTCACCGTCGACCGCGGTACGCGACTGGTCGTCAAGATCCGAGGCGCCACGCGAACTGTCGTCGCGATCTGCGTCATGCAAGCTTTCGTCGCGATCTGCGGTACGAGACCGGTCGTCGAGATACGAGTCACCGCGCGTGCGGCCGTTATCCGACTCGTCACGGGGAAGATCGTCGCGATCCGTGCCACGGTGACGGTCGTCCGCGCCACCATCGGCGGTCGCACCTTCAGCGGTCGTGTTGTCGACGTCGGCTACCCGAGCCGCACTCGGCTCCGGGCGCTCGGTCGCTGCGTCCTCGGACTGCTCAGTGGACCCTGCCGACTTGTCGCTCGCTGCTTCGGAGGTGTTGTCCGATGCGCCGGCCGAGACCGTGCTGTCGCGGGGTTCGATGGTCGACTCTTCGATATCGGAAGCAGCCGCTGCCGAGACGACGCCGAGCACATCACTTTCGCGCTCAGTGCGCTTCTCACGGTAGGTGCCGTTGAGCGGCTTGCCGTCCTCGCCGACAAACCGTCCCTGACCGCCACCAGCGCGGGTATCTCGCTTGAAGCCGCCGCGACCACGATCGTCGTCCCGTCGGGGCCCGCGATCGTCGTCGCGACGCGGGTAGCCGCCCTTGTTGCTGTCGTCACGACGCGGGTAACCACCCTTGTCGTCGCGCTTGGGGTAACCGCCACGATCCGAAACACCGCGCGAGCGATCGTCGCTGTCACTGCGACGGAAGCCACCACGGTCACTGCCGCGATCGGAGCTGCCGCGCGAACGGTCGCCGCCTTCGCCGCGACGGAACCCCCCGCCCGAACCGCCACGGGGACGATCGTCATTGTTGCCGCGGTATCCACCACGATCACCGCCGCGATCGAATCCACCGGCAGAACGGTCGCCGCCTTCATGACGCTTGAATCCACCACGATCGCCGGAGCCGCCACGACCGGCGTCATCGCGGCGCTGGTAACCGCCACGTTCGCCGCTGTCGCTGCGCTGGTAACCGCCACGATCGCCACTGTCGCCGCGCTTGAATCCACCGCGATCGTCGTCACGCTTGGGGTAGCCGCCGCGACCAGCGTCGTCGCGCTTGGGGTAGCCACCCTTGTTGCTGTCGTCGCGACGCTGGTAGCCACCGCGATCGGAGGAGCCGCCACGATCCGAACCACCGCGCGGACGGTCGTCGTTGTTGCCGCGGTATCCACCACGGTCACCGCCGCGGTCGAAACCACCGGACGGACGGTCACTGCCACGATCGTCACGCTTGAATCCACCGCGGTCGCCGGAGCCGCCACGACCGGCGTCATCGCGGCGCTGGTAGCCGCCACGGTCGCCACTGTCGCTGCGCTTGAATCCACCGCGATCGTTGTCGTCACGTTTCTGGTAGCCGCCGCGATCGTTGTCGTCGCGCCGCTGGTAGCCACCGCGACCGGCATCGTCGCGCTTGGGGTAGCCACCCTTGTTGCTGTCGTCGCGACGCTGGTAGCCACCGCGATCGGAGGAGCCGCCACGATCCGAACCACCGCGCGGACGGTCGTCGTTGTTGCCGCGGTATCCACCACGATCATTGGAGCTGCTACGACCGGCGTCATCGCGGCGCGGATAGCCGCCACGGTCGCCACTGTCATTGCGCTTGAATCCACCCCGATCGGAGCTGCCACGATCGGAACCACCACGACCGGCGCTGCTTCCTCGGCCGGCGTCGTCACGACGGAATCCGCCGCCTTCGCCACGGCCAGAGCCGCGATTGTCACCGTGTCCGCCGCGGGGGCGATCGGTCGGTTCGCCTCGCCGGCCGAAACCGGGGGCGTCTCCGTCCCGGCGGAAAGGCTTCCGTCCGTCGTTGTGTTCCGACACGGCGATCCCTCTCTAGGTTCCCCGGCCTCCGGGGAGTGTTGACATGGCCCCGCCACTAAGAATTCAACCACGGACGAAGGACGGGGCATCGTCCGCCTGGCGTACCGAACTCGTATCGAGTCCACAAACGCCGATAGGGGACCCAAATAAGGGTCCCCTATCGCGAAGGATGTTCCGGCAGTGTCCTACTCTCCCACACCCTGTCGAGTGCAGTACCATCGGCGCAGGTGGCCTTAGCTTCCGGGTTCGGAATGGGACCGGGC